>CALEIL010000195.1 GCA_937876435.1 uncultured Bacteroidota bacterium | reverse complement strand
GGCACCAAGGCGCAAAGCAGCAGAGGGTGTGGATCTCCCGCAAAGGCGCAAAGACGCTGAGGAGGCGGGGGTGTGGATGTCTCGCAAAGGCGCAAAGGCGCAGAGCGGCCAAGAGTCTGGGTCTATCGTAAAGACGTAGAGTCGGTAGGACGGAAAGCGGCAGCACATCAAACGCTTAAGGGATCAACGTCCGAAAGCCCAAACGCCCGATGGCATCAAACGCCCGAAGGGCGCAAACGGCTGGAGGCCATCAAACGCCCGAAGGCTCCAGCCTGAGGGTCTCAAACCGCTCGTGGGGAACTACATAGGACTGTTCCCTGCCAATAAATACAGGACCGCCATCCGGACGGCAACCCCATTTTCTACCTGTTCGAGGATAATGGATTGGCTGGAATCCGCTACGTCACTATCGAGTTCCACTCCTCTGTTGATGGGCCCCGGGTGCATAATGACCACTTCCTTTCTGAGGCTATCGAGTAATTCTCGGTGGATTCCATAATACAGAGCGTATTCCCTCAGGGAAGGGATGTAGCGAACGTCCTGTCGTTCGAGCTGAATTCGCAAAACGTTGGCGACATCGCACCATTCCAGCGCTTCCCGTACCTGGTAGAAAATCCTAACATCGAGTTCCGACAGAAATTTGGGAATCAAAGTTGGCGGACCGCAAACGGCTACCCTGGCACCTAATTTCTGAAGACAAAATATATTGCTCAGCGCGACCCGGCTGTGGGAAATGTCCCCAAATATGCAAACTTGCAGGCCTTTGAAACTGTTGAATTTTTCACGGATAGAATACGCATCGAGCAATGCCTGGGTGGGGTGTTCGTGAGTCCCATCCCCGGCGTTGACGATATTGGCATCGATATGCTGCGACAAAAAAGTAGGTGTTCCCGCGATGGAATGACGTACGACGATCATATCGACCTTCATCGAGAGGATGTTTTTGACCGTATCCAGTAGTGACTCCCCTTTTTTTACGCTGGAACCTCCGGATGAAAAATTGAGTACATCCGCCGACAATCTTTTCTCAGCCAGTTCGAATGAAATCTTCGTTCGCGTGGAATTCTCAAAAAAAAGATTGGCAATGGTGATGTCTCTCAAGGTGGGCACCTTCTTGATAGGGCGGTTGATGACTTCCTTAAAATTGTCAGCTGTTTGCAGGATCAGCTCGATATCTTCTTTGGTGATGTATTTGATCCCCAACAAATGAGGCTGACTCAGATACGAACTGATCATATTTTCCCTGGTTTCACATCAAACAATAATACCTGATTTTGGTCGTCCTCCGCTCCCCAATTCACCTGGACGTAGGCATTGTCCACCGCATCCACCTCCATCCCTTTATAATCGCATTGTATAGGAAGGTGTCGATTAAATCTCCGATCGATCAGGGTCATTAGCTTAATAGTAGATGGTCGGCCGTAATTCTGTAGGGCATTGAGTGCCGCCTGAATCGTCCGGCCTGTATACAGGACATCGTCTATCAACACCACATCGCGGCCCTCGATCAGAAAATCCATTTTGTTGTAATCCGGTGCGAGGATTTTTTCCCTGCGCCGGAAATCGTCCCTGTAAAAGGTAATATCCAGGTGACCTTCCAGAATGTTGAATCTGACCTTCTCCGTGTTGATCAATTCGATTATCTTTTTCAGTAAAATGGTCCCCCTGGGCTGAATCCCGATCAGACAAACTTCTTCATTATCCCCAAAATCTTCTATGAGCTGTTCCTTCAGACGCCGAAGGGTCAGCTTAAAACGTGCCGGAGGCATTATTTCACGTCCTTTCTTCATGTGGCTGTAAAGATATGGAAGCCCAAAATATATGAAAGTAATTTATTCACTATTTGTCACTATTTCTTTTGCTGCAATTTGGCCCAGGAATCCCGCAAAGCTACGGATTGATTGAATATCAATCGTTCTTCCGTGGAATCAGGATCCAGCACAAAATATCCTTTTCGGAAAAACTGGAAGTATTCCCCTGGTTGTGCCTTCGCCAGCTCGGGCTCGATCATCACCCGCGTGAGTACATTTTCCGAATTCGGATTGATGTGGGTGATAAAATCCACTTCCGGATCCGCATCGGGTATCGGCACATTGAACAACCGGTCGTACAGCCGCACTTCCACCTCCGTCGCGTGACTGGCTTCCACGTAATGCAAAGTCCCTTTCACCTTGATTCCTGAAGTATCCTCTCCGCTTTTGCTATTCTCCACAAACGTACAATGGACTTCGGTGACATTTCCCTCAGAATCCTTCACGGCCTTTTCACACATTAAGATATAACCGTGTTTCAGCCGGACGTATTCGCCGGGAGTCATCCGGAAATATTTTTTTGGGGGATTTTCCATGAAATCTTCTCTCTCGATATACAGTTCCCTGGAAAATGGCATCTGACGAATCCCGGCCGATTCATTCTCCGGATTATTTTCAGCTTCCATCCATTCGACCTGACCCTCCGGATAATTTGTAATGACTATTTTGAGCGGGTCCAAAATGGCCATCATTCTATTGGCTCGCGTATTGAGATCATCCCTGAGACAATGTTCCAGCAAGGAGATGTCAATGACGTTGTCCCTTTTCGCGACACCCACCGATCGGGCAAAAGTCCGGATCGACTCCGGAGAAAATCCCCTGCGACGCAAACCACTGATCGTGGGCATCCTGGGATCGTCCCACCCTCTGACGTGTCCTTCTTCCACGAGCCGACGCAGTCTTCGCTTACTGGTGATCATATAATTGACGTTGAGCCGGGCAAATTCGATCTGACGGGAAGGAAATGTGCCCAGTTTCTCCAAAAACCAGTCGTAAATAGGACGATGGTTCTCGAATTCCAGCGTACACAGGGAGTGCGTGATGTTTTCGATGGAATCGGACACCGGATGCGCAAAATCATACATCGGATAGATATTCCAGGTACTGCCAGACTGATGATGTGGCGTCTGTTTGATCCGGTAAATCAATGGATCACGCATATTCATATTGGGATGCGCCATGTCGATCCTTGCCCGAAGAACCCGGCTCCCTTCCTCAAACTCCCCTTCCTTCATCCGGATAAACAGATCCCTGTTTTCCTCGATGGATCGGCCCCTGAAAGGGCTGTTGATCCCGGGAGTGGTGACGGTCCCCTTTTGCTGACCAATTTCTTCTGCGCTGGAATCGTCCACGTAGGCATCCCCCTGTTCGATGAGTTGCAGAGCATATTCGTACAATTCCTGAAAATAGTCCGAAGCAAAATACAATCGCTCATCCCAGTCGTAACCCAGCCAGTGGATATCCTTTTTGATATTTTCCACAAAATGTTCCTCCTCCGTGGCTGGATTGGTATCATCAAACCGGAGATTGGTCGTTCCGTTGTACTTTTGACCCATATCAAAATTGAGGCATATCGCTTTGGCGTGACCTATGTGCAGGTACCCATTGGGTTCGGGAGGAAACCGGGTGCGAACCGCACCTCCGTGTTTTCCTTTTCGAATATCGCCTTCGATGATTTGCTCGATAAAATTTTTAGACTCTTCTGCCATGACTGGTATTACATTTTGTGGGGCATCTGGATGCCCAATAGATTCATAGAATGCGCTATCACTCTGGCTACGCCTTCGCTCAGACTTAGCCGAAAATCTCGTGCTTCAGGCGATTCAGCAGAGAGCACGCGGTGTTCGTTATAAAATTTGTGGTACAACTTTGCGAGTTTATACGCATAATTGGCAATGATAGACGGATCGTAATTTTCGGCGGCTTTTTCAATTTCCTGGGGGTATTCCGACAAATGAATCAAGATATCCATCTCATGGCCGGATGGTTTGTACGAACCGAAATCCATATTCGATGCGTCTTCGTTTTTCCGCAATATGGATTTAATCCGGACGTAGGCATTCTGGATATAAGGACCTGTCTGACCCTGCATATCCACGGATTCCGCCGGGTCAAAAACCATCCGTTTTTGCGGCTGGACCCTGATCATATGGTATTTCAGGGCGGCCATCCCGATTTTCCCCACGATATCTTCCCGTTCTTCTTCTGGAAGATCGTTGATTTCCCCTTTTTCCAGGGCGATAGTCAGAGCTTCGGCACGCACATCATTCATCAGATCATCCGCATCTACAACCGTGCCTTCCCGGGATTTCATTTTTCCATGAGGCAACTCTACCATCCCATACGATAAATGGTACATTCCATCAGCGTAGGGTTTTTCCAGCAACCGACAGATAGCAAACAACACATCGAAATGATAGTTCTGTTCATCAGCTACGACGTAGACCATCCTTTCGGCTCCGTGGTCATCATATCGCTGCTGGGCCGTTCCGATATCCTGCGTGATATAGACCGATGTACCATCTTTTCGCTGAAGGATCTTCTGATCCATCCCGTTTTCCTCGAGATTCACCCATACAGATCCGTCGTCATTTTTATAAAAATATCCCTGCTGTAAACCATCTTCGACGATGGATTTACCGAGGAGATAGGTCTCCGATTCGTAATAAATATGATCAAATTTTACTCCCAGTCTCCGGTAGGTTTCATCGAAACCATCGTACACCCACTGGTTCATCTGTCTCCACAGGCCGACTACCGAAGGTTCGTTGTTCTCCCATTGGATCAGCATTGTGCGGGCTTCTGTTCCCAGAGGACTGGCTGTATTGAAATATTCGTTTTTGAAACGCGCAAAAAAATCTTCCCGGCTCTCATCCTTTTTCGCTGCATGATCAAAAACCTCCTGAGCGTGAGCACTTTCCTGCCACGCCAGGTATTCCTTTCTCAGTTCCTTTTCAAATCTCACGTAGAACTCCCCTACAAAATGATCCCCTTTCGTCCCCTCACTCTCCGGCGTCTTCCCATTCCCCCATTTTTGCCAGGCCAGCATCGATTTGCAGATCGCGATTCCCCGATCGTTAATGATCTGGGTACGAATTACCTGGTATCCCGCCGCTGACAATATTTCGTACATGGACCACCCCAGAAGAATATTGCGTATGTGCCCCAGGTGCAGGGGTTTATTGGTATTGGGGGAGGAAAACTCCACCATGACGGTACTATCCTTTGATGCCAATTGCCCGTAGTCAGAAGAAGTGGTCACTTCTCCCAGGAATTCCATCCACAAATCCGTATCCAGGATAAGATTCAGAAATCCCTTGACCACATTGAAATCTGATATCCTGAGTTGGGCTTTGACAGCCTCCCCTATGCTCTGCGCCGCCTGTACGGGGTTCATCCGGAGACGCCCGGCCAGGGGGAATACCACCAGGGTATACTCCCCATCAAACTCTGGCCTCGTGACGTTGATCAAAATGTCTTTGTCCTCCACTTCCAGTGAAAAGGTTTCACGGAGCAATCGTTGTATTTGTTCTGTCAGATATTCTCTTACTAGCATAGAGGCAAAGTTATAACAATCCTTTGTCTAACGAACAATTTTACTAAAAAAGGAAAAGTAGGTATCGCCGTAATTTCGGACGTCTACACAGGATGGATGTTGATTGAAATTGTGTTCCCCGTTGTGTTCCAGAATAAAAAGCCCGTCCGCGTCCAGCAAGTCACCTTCCAGCACCAGATCCGGAATGTCCCGGATTCGCTTGAGGGGATAAGGCGGCCCGGCAAAAACCAATGAATAGGTCCGTTCCGCATTCTTCAGGAACCTGAATACGTCATCTTTGTGAATCTGAATACAATCCTCGATTTCCAGTTCTCTGACCATGGACCGGACGTATTCCACCGCAGGACCATGTCGGTCGACATAGGTGACATCGGTGCATCCACGGGATATAAATTCATAACAGTGATTGCCAGTCCCTCCGAATAAATCGAGAAATACAGCGGTTTCAAAATTAATCTGATTCTGAAGAATATTATATAAACCTTCTTTCGCAATATCAGTGGTAGGTCTGGTCGGCCATTTTTTAGCTGGCGGATTGAATCTTCGCCCTTTCATATAACCGCTGATAATTCTCATGTTATTTGATATTCACCTCCGGCAGATACGGATTCAGTGAGAGGGGTGGTTTCCCCCACATATTGATCCATTGCCAGTAACTGGTCAATGATACATCCGGAATATTTTCCTCAAAGAAGTTGTGGATCTTATCCATATTCATCAATTCTCCACTAATCACAATCTGTTCCAGATCAGGTAGGACGCGTTGCAACGTCTGATAATTGAAAAGTATATAATAATATACGTCCAGCGTTTTATGAACCTCAAACGAAGTGATGGAAACTTCTCCAGCAGCCGTACAAAAGGACACAAACAGAATATTCTTTCTCAGGTGAAACCACAATTCCGGTGATCCATTCTCCTCATGCCGAAGACTCAGTTCGGTATTGAGAATATTGGCGATATGGTCATGCCGGACTGGTACGGCAAAAAATTCCTTGTGGTAAAGGAGAAAGGACGGCAGCCGATTTTTGTACGTTTCCATCTGTGCATTTTTGGTTCGATGGAAAATGGAATTGATAAAAATCAGATCTACAGATTGCAGTGGGGACCCACCCAGGCCAAACGACTCATAGAATACATCCAAATCGGACTGTATTTCCTTTTCCTGGCTGGCAACGGACCCAAAGGAATAGGATTCCACTTTGATCAGTTCCCTGTTTCGGGTTACCACACCCGTCAAACCATCAAAATAAATGCATAAGGCCAGGCGAACTCCTCCCTGATCAGGTCCAGCTGACATACTACCTATCCCAACTTCCTGCGGTCGATGGTTTTGTCAAATCACCAAACTTAATCAGTTTTTCAGGATCGTATCTTTTGTCGTACTTGGCGTAGGCAGGATCAGCGAACTCGCCCATAAATTCCTTGTACGGCACACCTACTTCTACCACATTCACCAGCGTGGACTGGTAGGTGACGGTATCCGCTGCAATGCTGAAAGTAGCTCCTTGGCCATAGGGAACGTATTCGAGGGAGTCCAGATTGATTCCCATGCCCCTGATTGTATCAATGGCTGGTTTGTATGTAGTATCTCTGACGAGGTTTTTGGGATCGAAATTGGGATCATCGGGGTCACCGATAATATTGATAAACATAAGATCATCATTTTGCAACACGCTTTTTAAAGTATCCCAGGTATGAGCGTATTGCCCTCCGGTTACATCGCGATATATTTGCTGTGCATTTCTTATTTTGTTGAGTTTTTGAATGACGGCCCGTTCTCTGGCGTCCAGCTCATTCTTAAAACTTATAGGAGCTTTGATACTGGCGTAGGTCATATACCCAAGGGCCAGTATGGCTAAAGCAAGAAGTAGATTAATAACGATTCTCATTTCAGATAATTTTTAGACGGTTTATACGTATGCAATAATAACATTTTTATCAAAAGTATCTAAAAATGTTTCGATTCAATAATTTTTATTTCAATTTGCACCCCATTCCAGATCTATAAAACAAGGATCCAAAAATGCCTAAAACACTGTTAGCGATTGAATCTTCCTGTGATGACACGGGTGCCTCTGTTTTCATAGATGCAAGAATCGCCTCAAATGTTGTATCGAGTCAGATCGAACATCAAAATTTGGGGGGAGTGGTCCCTGAACTAGCTTCCAGGAAACATCTGGAATCGATTGGCTGGGTGGTCGCCGCTGCTATCGAGCGAGCCGGAATCACGAAAAAGGAGATCGACGCCATAGCTTTCACCCGGGGCCCTGGCTTGATGGGTTCTTTGCTGGTAGGGGTTTCTTTCGCCAAATCACTGGCTCAGGCGCTCGAGGTGCCCATCATAGAGGTCAATCATATGGAAGCCCATATACTTTCGCATTTTATCGACGATCCGGTTCCCGGGTTTCCATTTCTCTGTCTCACAGTCTCCGGAGGGCACACCCAGATCGTATTGGTTCACGCCTACAATCATATGGAAATCCTGGGACAAACACTGGACGATGCTGCCGGAGAAGCATTTGACAAGGCAGGAAAAATTATGGGACTACCCTATCCTGCGGGGCCTCATATTGATCGTCTGGCTGCCACAGGAGAAGCGGTTTTCACATTCCCCCATCCCTCCGTCGCAGATTTCCACTTTAGTTTTAGCGGACTCAAGACGGCTTTTCTTTATTTCCTCCAGAGGGAAATGAAAAATAACCAAAACTTCATATTGGAGAATAAAGCGGATCTGGCTGCGAGTATTCAAAAGACAATAGTGGATATTTTGATAAAAGAACTGGTGAAAGCCAGTGAATACACCGGGATACAGGATATAGCCATCGCAGGGGGAGTAAGTGCAAACAGTGAACTGAGAAGACAACTCATCAAAACCAGTGAAACGCTGGGCTGGCGGTATTTCATCCCCAAACTGGAATATTGCATTGACAATGCCGCCATGATCGCCCGGGCTGCCTGGTTTCACTACGACGATCAGGACTTCTCGTCTCTGGAAGTAACCGCTGATCCGCGATTGCAAATGAAAGCCGGCCATTGATTTTCGGGAGATGGGCCCGGATCATTATTTATTCCATAACACTTAATAAGCTCACTGTTCACTTTACTATTTTAACAATAGGTAGCAATAAATTATGTTGTCGGGCGTTTTAATGAGATAATTACAATAATCTAAATTGTTTTTAATTATGAGAAAGAAATCGTTATTAGTGTTCCCAATGGCCTTATTAATTTCATTGTTCATCTTCAGTTGCAACAAAAGCAACGATGAAGCGATGGAAGAAGAGTTTGAGCAAGAAAGAATGGAACTCAAACAAAGTTTGGAAGACGCAAGAGAGCGTATCGATAAAAGCATTGATGATGCAGAAAAAGAGCTATCTGATTTGAAGGCTCAAATGGACAGCAACATGGAAAATGCGAACGACGAACTGAAAACACAGTGGAATAATACAGAGAATGAAATCGAGAATCGTATCGACAGCCTCAACGAAGAGCGTGAGGAAATCTCAGACCGCCTGTCAGAACTATCCAGGACCACCCGGGATAACTGGGAAGAGTTTAAGATGGATGTCAACGAGTGGTTTGATGATATAAATCAATAACCGAAAACAACTCGTTTTTCAATAAGTTTGAAATGGGCGTACAGAATTGACTGTGCGCCTTTTTTTATGCATCCTGACCCAAACCTGGCGCAGAAATCGTGCATTTTTAGACAGATATTTAAACAAAAAACAATGTGTGGTGTCATTTTTGTATCTGATCTTTACACACATATTACGAATGTCCGAAATGGAAGATAAATTTATAACCTCCCTGTATCAGGAACACCAGAATGCCCGGTATCTGCCACCGCCAGATCAGGTCTGCAATTTGTTTTACCGACACCTGGAGATGCTTTTTCCGGAGTTTACCTCGGATAAATTTCACAGTCTCAAGGGATTTCAAATCCAATGGAGCAAGCTCAAACAGGACTATATCCACCTTTTTCAAAAACTGGATTTGGACGAAAAACCTATCGATCTCGCCACCAAATTGTTTGATCAGATCCCGGAGGTCAAATACAAGCTCGAACTGGATGCCAAAGCTATCCTGGCAGGGGATCCGGCTGCTGTCGATATCTTCGAAGTCAAACGGACATATCCCGGCTTCCTGGCCATCGCGTTTTATCGGTTTGCTCATCTGATGGATGAACTCAATATCCCTTATTGCCCCCGCATCCTCACCGAAGAAGCCCACAGTAAAACAGGGATAGATATCCATCCCAAAGCCAAGATTGGGTTGCATTTTTGCATCGATCACGGCACGGGGGTAGTGATCGGGGAAACCAGTCTGATAGGGGATCATGTCAAGATCTATCAGGGTGTGACCCTAGGGGCGTTGAGCGTCGATAAGGAAATGGCATCGGTCAAACGCCACCCCACGATCGAGGACGACGTTGTTCTGTATTCGGGTGCCACGATTTTGGGGGGAGATACGATTATCGGACGATCCAGTGTCATCGGTGGAAATGTATGGCTCACTAAAAGCGTCCGGCCCAATTCCAAGATATATTATCAGCCTACAACCTCCGCTTTGAGTGAAATATAAACCGTAAATCAAATCGCCCGCTTACCATGAAAACAATTCTGGATCTTATAGGAAATACCCCCCTGGTAGAAATCAGCGATCAATCGCTACCCGATCACGTCACACTGCTGGCAAAACTAGAATATCAAAATCCGGGAGGAAGCGTCAAGGACCGTACCGCTTTGGGAATGATCACAGGGGCTCTGGATCGGGGTGAAATCAAATCCGGCGATAAAATTGTAGAAGCCACCTCAGGCAATACAGGGATAGCGCTCGCTATGATTGCCCGTCAATTTGGACTGGATATTACCCTGATCATGCCCGAAAATTCAACCCAGGAAAGGATCGACACGATGAAAGCCTATGGAGGCAGGGTCATCCTGACACCCGCAGACAAAACGATCGAGTACAGTCGCGAATTGGCGGAGGAAATGGCCGCGAACGAAGGGTATTTTATCCTCAACCAATTTAATAACCCGGACAACTATAAAGTACACTACCGCACGACAGGTCCTGAAATATGGGAGGATACCGGAGGAACCATCACGCATTTTGTAAGTAGTATGGGAACTACCGGAACCATCATGGGGGTGTCCAGGTATTTGAAAGAAATGAATGACGAAATCCGGATAATAGGCGCCCAACCAGCCGAGGGAAGCAATATCCCCGGGATCAGAAGATGGTCCCCCGAATATCTGCCAAAAATATTTGATGCTTCGAGGGTGGACGAAACCAGGGAAGTCAGCCGGGATACCGCCATAAAATATATGAAAACCCTCGCCAGTCAACATGGGATATTCGCCGGCATGAGCTCAGGAGGAGCAGGCGCTATTGCCCTGGATCTGGCCCGTACCGTCAAAAGTCCCGCGACGATTGTATTTATCGTCTGTGATCTGGGAGACCGGTATTTATCCAGTGGGATCTATTCGTAGAGCCTTCCGGGTTGATCAAATCTCCTCGTCCTCACGGTCATGGGAAGGTTGACTGAAGTAGGGTAAATTTCCTTCTTCGTACATTCTCTTGCCTACATTGATGACGAAAGGGACCAATTGCACGGCGAGAGCAGACCAGTTGATTCTGGAAAGCAAACCCCCAGAAGCTTGCGATGCTCCTGAAGCTGCCGTACGGGTTCCGGTATCCGACGCGACCTGATCTTCATCGTCATGAGACTGAACAAAATCGATGAGTTTTTTTATCCCATAACCAGCTACTACTGCAATTCCCACAGGAATCAATATTTTGTTTACCAATACCGAACGGCCTTCCTTTGTCACCGATTGAAAGCTGTCTTTCATCTGATTCAGACGATCGTCAGCTAACATCGCCAGCTTTTCCTTCTCGGCTTTGAGCTCTTTAAACGTATTAATGCTATTTCCCATGATTATAATTCTTTATTGGTACAAATCCTTGAGTATCATATTGATGATTGGATTGGTGATAAGTGGGCGCCTGAATATGACTATCACGGCGATCAAAACCAGGTAGATTCCGGTCACAATACCAAATCCTGTCCACATCGATCCAAAATACATCGACAGCCCGATAGACAGCGTAAGCGAACCAAAAAGCATCAGAAAAATGACAAAAATGAAGATGATAATACGACTGATGATCTTCGATAGAAATCTGCTGCCGTGTTCAGCCACCTCCAACAATACGGTTTGCTTCTTACTTTCAAAATAATGAGAAGCATATTCGCTTAGCTGTCCTAATGCGTAAAGTAAACTGTCAAATTGTTTCATTCAATATACCAATAGATAAAAAAAGGGCTTACATAAGCCTATGTAAACCCTTCAAATTTAGATTCTTAACCCTTTTTTGTTTCCAATAAATCCTCGATTTCTGAGGCTTTTTGGTTGATATGAACCCGGGCTTCTTCGGCGCCTCTGCGGTAGGCACTCTCAGCATTGTCCAGCATATTCTCCGACTTATTCTCGAGTCGGGAAAGTTTTTGCTTGACTGCGCCGGAAGCATCCGCTATCACGTCTTTACTTTTTTCAATCGCAGAATCAAATCCGGATTTGAATTGATTCAATCCTTCTTTGGTCCGGGCTTCTGCCTTTTCTGCTAGTTCGTTGGCTTTTTGCGAAGTATCAGCGCGTAGCTTTTTGCCACTTTCGGTATTCAGGTAATACCCTGCTGCTGCTCCAACTGCTGCTCCTAATAAAAACAAAATTCCTGATTTTCTTTTTTGTGCCATAGTGGTAAGATTTTTAATTGATTTTAATAATTGACTGACAACTACTTTCCTATCTCTTCTATATTTACAACAAAGGAAAATTCAAATGGTTCCGATGCGGCTGAATTCCCGGCCCGTTTCTATTCTGGGCCGCTTCCCGGAATACTGGTTGGATTCCTTCACGCTTTAATGTAGTAATTATAACGCAGAAAATCTAAATTACTGAGTATGAAATTTGTTAAATTAGGATTAAACCGTCAAGACCATGAAGGATTAGCCTAAAAATTCCTCCATCTTTTGTTGTAAAATGTAGGCTTCTTTCCGGGCGTCTGCCGCAAAATCTTCCCCTTTACCGGCATAAATGATCCCCCGTGAACTGTTGATTAGCAAACCGCAAGTGCCTGGCACATGGGCGGCCTTCATCACCTCTTCCACGCTCCCTCCCTGTGCACCCACGCCAGGGATCAGCAGGAATTGGTCCGGGATGGATTTCCGGATCTCTGCCAGATGACCTGGATGTGTAGCACCTACGACGTACATGATGCGGTCAGAACCTTCCCAGGTCTGGGATGTTCTGATCACCTCAAGGTATAGGGGAACGCCGTCCTGATCTGTATGGTGTTGAAAATCATTGGATCCTTTATTAGAAGTGAGCGCCAGAAGAATGACCCATTTGTCTTTATTTTCGAGAAATGGCAGAACGCTATCCACTCCCATATAGGGAGAAACGGTCACCGAATCAAAATGATACCGATCAAAAAAAGTCTGGGCATACATACGGGATGTGTTGCCGATATCGCCGCGTTTGGCATCGGCGATGGTGAAAATATCTTTGGGGATATACTCCAGGGTTCTGGCCAGAGAAGTCCACCCTTCGACACCCCGGGATTCATAAAAGGCAATATTCAATTTATAACACACACAAAGATCTTTTGTGTGGTCGATGATTTGTTTGTTAAATTCAAATACCGGATCGTCAAATTGTTGGATCAGATGATCGGGAATGAGATTGATATCCACATCAAGGCCAATGGAAAGGCAGGATTTCCTGGTGTAGATTAGGTCGATTAAATCTGCTTTGGTCATGCGATACTGGCCCCGTTGAGGGCAACGATGGCTTTGATCTGAGGAACTTTGGAAATGATGGATCTTTCGATGCCGGCTTTCATCGTCATGGCTGACATGGAACACCATTCACAATTCCCTACCCACTTCACATATACCGTCAGATCATCTGTGATATCGATCACCTCGACATCACCCCCATCCGCCACGAGATGTGGCCGGACAGAATCCAACGCGTCCTCTACCTGCTGCATTAATTCCACTTTGTTCATACCGTTCAATTTGACCGTAAAATTACGATTTTATTTTAACTATTCGGGTAGGATCGGATTCCTTATTTCTCAATTTCGTATAATGTACTACCCTTTCGACAATTTTATTTAAATGCGATGACATCATTTCATCTTCAGCGAGCCAGGCGGGTTTCCCCTGATCTGCCGATTCTCCCACTCTGGCGACCAGTGGCAACTGGCCCAGCAAAGGAACATCCAGATAGGAAGCGAGCTTCTGTCCACCTCCCTGACCGAATAAATAGTATTTGTGATCCGGGAGTTCTGCCGGACTAAACCAGGACATATTTTCCACAACCCCTATAATGGGCACATCGATGCTCTCCAACCTAAACATATTGGCTGCCTTGACCGCATCATCGACCGCTACCTCCTGCGGAGTGGTCACCAAAATGGCCCCTGTCACTGGTGCGGTCTGCACCATCGTAAGCTGTATATCACCGGTACTGGGAGGTAAATCGATAATCAGGTAGTCCAGTTCCGGCCACATGACGTCGTTGAGAAATTGTTTGATCACCCCGGACAACCGCGGTCCGCGTAACACCACCGCCTGCTCCGGATCCAGTATAAATCCGATGGACATCAGGGGAATGTCGTAGGCCACCAACGGAACCAATAATTGCCGGCCGTGAATCTCCCGGACCCTCGGGCGCTTATTTTTCAATCCAAACATGGTCGGTACAGAGGGACCGTACAGATCGGCATCCAGCAAACCAACCTGAAAACCCTGCTTTTGAAGTCCAATCGCAATATTGGAAGCTACCGTCGATTTACCCACTCCTCCTTTACCTGAGGCCACCGCCAGAATATTTTTGATATGGGGATATGGATTATCAGGTACAGGGGCCTGATTCTCAAAATGAATATTCACGCTGGCTTCGGGGATTATCTCGTACAAAGTCTCCAGTATCGTAAAATTGAGTTTGTTCTTTATCTCGGGATCCAGATTGTTGTAAGCCAGGACGATATTGACCTCTTTACCAGCTATCTCGATCTTCTGAAGATGGTTGGAATTCAAAATGGACTGACCGGTCACCGGGTCTTGAATTTTCGCTAACGTCTCTTTGATTAGTATTTCGTTCATATCATCCTGATGTTTTTATAAATTTGCTCTTGATTCGCTAACAAAATTAATCCAACTTCGTTTATAAAACGAGTTCTTGATTCCAATTAATCCCATATTTGCCTGTTATATGAAAATATATCGCTCGATTCAAGCATTTCAGGAAGTGCACATCCCCAATCCCGTCATCACTTTTGGGTCATTTGACGGGGTGCACCTGGGGCATTCATTTATTTTTGAGAAAATGTCGGAATACGCACACTCCATCAACGGAGAAACCGTAGTAACCACTTTTCACCCACATCCCAGAAAAGTAATTTACCCCGACGACCGGTCGATGAAGATGCTCACGCCCATCGAAGAAAAAATCGATCTTCTTAAAAAACAAAATATAGATCATCTGGTCATCATTCCTTTTTCAATCGAATTTTCCCAGATGTCCCCCAATGAGTATATCGAATCCTTTATCATCAGATATTTCAAGCCCCACACGGTTATGATCGGATACGACCACCGTTTTGGACTCAACCGGTCTGGTGATATCAATTCCTTACTACCCTATCAGGAGAAGGGCGATTTTATCGTGACCAAATTACCGCAAAAGAAAATTGATAATCTAAAAATCAGTTCCACATTGATTCGCAGAGCTCTGGAAGGCAATCAGGTGGAGCAAGCCAACAAGATGCTGGGATATCCATATACCCTGAAAGGTCAGGTGGTCCACGGCGAGAAGATGGGCGAAAAACTAGGTTTCCGGACGGCCAATATTTCTGTAGAGGAAGATGAAAAACTGATTCCGGGCAATGGAATATACGCGGTCACCGCCTTTGTTCAGCAGCAGCTCTATCAGGGCATGCTCTATATCGGGACCAAATCTACGCTTCCTTCCGGAGGTGAGGTGTCCATTGAGGTGCACCTTTTTGATTTCAATAAGGACATATATCACGAAGAAATTGCGATCGCGTTGGTCGCATTTGTGCGCAAAGATGCTACTTTTGATTCGCTGGAGGAATTGTCCGAAAATATCCAGGCCGATCAGGAAAAGACGTTGAAATTACTCGATGGAGAAAAGGCGAAAATACAATCTTAAAGTAGCGGTAGTAATTCTCAATTACAACGGTCTGGATCACCTCAAAAACTATCTTCCTTCGATCTACCAGCATCTGCCTTCGTATGCGAAGTTGTACGTGGCAGACAATGGAAGTACGGATGAATCGCTCACGTATCTGAGAAACCATCTCGATAGTCTTACCCTCATTGAGTTGGACCACAATACGGGATATGCCGGAGGTTACAACAATGCCCTGGCACAAATAGACGCCGAATATTACTACCTTGTCAATTCGGATGTGGAACACACCAGCGAAGGGCTGACTGCCATGGTCGAATTTCTGGATTCACACCCCCGGTACGCCGCGTGCCAGCCCAAAGTCCGATCCCTGATCCGAAGGGATGAATTTGAATACGCAGGGGCGGCTGGTGGCTGGCTGGACCAATTGGGCTATCCACTGTGCAGGGGACGAATACTGGGCACCAATGAGCAGGACCACGGTCAGTACGACCAAATCGAAAAAATCTTTTGGGCAACCGGTGCGGCTCTTTTGATCCGATCGGAAGATTTTCATTTTGCAGGGGGCTTTGATCCCGATTTTTTTGCCCACATGGAAGAAATTGACCTATCCTGGCGTTTACAAAGGATGGGTAAGCATATCGCAGTTGTCCCCCAATCTGTCGTGTATCACCTCGGAGGTGGTACTTTGGATTATTCGAGTTCGAGAAAGACGTTTCTCAATTTCAGAAACAGTTTGTTTATCCTGGTTAAAAACGAACGCGGTCACCTGTTGCCCGGATTGCTAATCACTCGTTTTATTCTCGACGGGGTTGCAGCCATTAGGTTTATCATACAGGGGGATACGGGCAATTTCAAAGCCATATGGAAGGCGCATATGCATCTGTACGGGTCGTTTGGTAAAATGTGGAAGAAGCGAAAAAATTTCCTGAAGTTGTTATCCGATCATCAGATTCAAGAACGAATTGCCCTGGATGGCCGTTACCGTGGCAGCATTGTCTGGGATTATTATATCCGCGGTAAGAAAAAATTTAGTGAACTTAATATCAATGAGCAAAGAGAAAAACAGTTATCAGATAATCTTTGAACACTCTCAGTACGTGGTCGTCTCCAAGGCTGCCGGGGTCCTGTCGGTTCCCGAACGATTTTCCAATGAAATCAGTCTCAAGCGAATGCTCAGGGATCGGTACGGAGAGATATACACGGTCCACCGCCTGGATAAGGGTACCTCCGGACTCATTCTGTATGCCCGGAATCTCGATGGGCATAAAGACCTCAACCAAATGTTTGAAGACAGAAAAGTGACCAAAAAATACCTGGCCATCGTAGAAGGCAGAATGCGGGAAAAACAAGGAGAAATCAACGCTCCCATACTCAAATTACCCGGTGAAAACAGGGTCGTCATCCACAAACAGGGAAAGGACTCCCTGACCAGTTATGAAGTCATCAGCCAATTTGGGTCTCATGCCCTTCTGTCGCTGAATCTCCATACGGGACGGACGCATCAGATCAGGGTGCATCTCCAGCACCTGGGCAATCCTTTGATGGTAGATCCTGTCTATGGCCGGCATGAAGAATTTATGGTGTCTTCGATCAAAGGCCGGAACAAATTCCATCTGGAGAAAGGAACGGTCGAACTTCCGCTATTGACACGGACACCACTCCATTCCGAATATCTGGCTTTTACAGATCCTTTTGATCAGGAGGAGCGCCGATTTCAGGCTCCGCTACCCAAAGATATGCGGGCTACGATCAATCAATTGACCAAATGGGACACCTAAATATGTGTATTTTTGAAACATCACGATGAAAACTGAGGAGCAGAAAAGCAAAAGTAAACCGCTCACGTGGAAGGACTTCCTGCCGATCATACTGGCTGGTCCCATGGCCATTTTGGTTAAGATTTTTCTGTTTACATCCTATCACGTGCCTACAGCCTCCATGGAGCCCACCATCATACCCGGTGACCACATCCTGGTGGAAAAATGGGTACTGGGTCCCCGGTTTTATATCAATGACCACGTGTACAGATTGCCGGGAGTGAGGTCTATCCGGCGGGGCGACATCCTGGTCTTTAACGTCCCCAAGGAAGACAGCATTTTCAGGGGAAACCGCGAGGTCAATTATTACAACTGGAAACACAGTCAGGCTGGATCTCCGGTTACCGAAATGACCAAAGACAGTTTTCAATTTATGCCGATTCCCGGCCGTACCCCTTTCGTGAAAAGGATCGTGGGTTTGCCGGGAGATATAGTGGAATACAAATCGCACAGTATTCTAATCAATGGAAAATTGTTGACCCCGTTGCCCTCCAGTCATGAGAATTATGAGATCCATTTCCAGCGTACAAGTGACTTTGATGCATACAAAGATACGCTCTATCAGATGGGAGAACATATCCAGATGAACAGGGCGGATCAAGTGGTACGGGGAATATTTACGCGTCACCAACTCGATTTTATTGAAAACGACGCTATCCGGATTATCCCTCGATACTACTTCCCGGATCCTGCTCAGATCCCCAATGATTTTACCTGGGCCAGAGCTCTCGCCCGGGCAGGTCACCCCATCCGCATTCCATCTGAAGGATGGACCGCGGAGGTGGATAGTGCATTCCTGAGTCAATACGGTCAAATATTGGTGCGATTTGAGCAATTCGAAGGACATATCGTGGACAATCGGCTCTTCGGAAAGGATCATCAAATCGTCAAGCGGTACACCTTCCGGCAAAATTATTACTGGGCTATGGGAGATAACCGACCTTACTCGGTCGATTCCCGCTCCTGGGGCTTAATTCCTGAGGACCACGCCATCGGTATTACCCGTCGTACTTTCTGGTCCCGTCAACCGGGACAAGGAATGAAGGAGGGATTCCGCTGGAATCGTTTGTGGGAAAGACTGGATTAGCAGTTTGCCCTCCTTCGGGTGTTCGAAGTTTGTTTGCCCTGCGGGCGTTTGATGTGCTTCGCGCGTTGGATTGCCCAGATCAAAATGACAGAGGATCTTAAAGACACTATCCCACATTCAAGGTTCAAGACGGCTAATGGCCAACAGCTAGCAGCCAAACTTTCCACTGTCCACTATCAACTATCAACTATCCACTGCAGTTTTCAGTTATCAGTAGTCAGCTATCGGGCACTTATCCGCTTTCCCAAAGCTGGAGCTTTGGGTTTCCCAGGTGGTCAACTATCCACTATCCACTATCCACTATCCACTACCAACTATCCACTGTCCACTATCCACTATCCACTATCAACTATCCACTATCAACTATTTATAATCCGTCTCCTTACTCCAGATTTCATAGATCGGGTCCCCTTTGGAGCTCTTTCCGCTGTGGTGCCACTGACCATCTTTCAGTTTTCCATCAAACTCAAGCGAAGCCCCTACCCGGCTGTCATCCCGGGAGAAAAATTCGATCTGCTCCGTATATTTTCCTTTCTTGAACGTATAGGTGCCGCCACCGGTTCCTGAAAACTCCCCGGTTTCGGTATTCATCGCTACCCATTGAAAATGACCTGCTGTCAGGATTTTGTACGTTTTCCTTGGTCGTCTGGTCATGGAGCTGATTTCATCACCGGTTTTTCGCCCTGTGATACGCCATACCCCGGCCAACCCCTGGTCTTTCTCCGGGATTCGCTCCCAATTCAGTTGACTGCCATCCGGATGCCGGGTGCTAAGGGAATTGCCATCGAGCGTGTAAGAGGTGGAAAATCGTTCACCGACTACTTCACTATCGGAGGAATTGAACTGAATCTCAATGTCGAGTTGGTTTCCATTTTGATTGAGGATCCCACCGAGGGTGTTACTAAACTTACCCTGACCCATGGTTTCGGTCCAGGAAAAATAACCGTCCTGGATCAGTAACAGGTCATTGTCCGAACCTTTCATCTTCCAGGCGCCGTCGAGCTTTTGAGCGGAAAGGGAATAAGTACCGGCAAATCCAACTAAAAGAATGACCGGCAAAATAAAATTAAGATTTTTCATAGTCTAAAAAGGATTGAAATGTGAATCAAAAAGGCGTACCCGGACACATAAAGGCCCAATACTAATGCATCTGAATTCGCCTGTAACGCGACTAAAGATAATAAAAAAATTTAGTTATGATTCATCAGATAAGCCTTAATAAATCCATCCAGCCCACCATCGAGCACCATCTCAGGATTCCGGGTTTCAAATCCTGTCCGGTGATCCTTCACCCTTCGATCATCGAGCACATAGCTCCGGATTTGAGATCCCCATTCGTTTTTCTGTTTGCCGGATTCGATTTTATCTTGCTCTGCGCGTTGTTTTTCCAGTTCCATTTCATAGATCCGGGACCGGAGCATCTGCAGGGCTTTCTCCCTGTTCATGTGCTGGGATCGCTCCTGTTGGCATTCTGCCACCAGCCCTGTAGGAAGGTGACGAACCCGCACGGCAGATTCTGTCTTATTGACGTGCTGTCCACCGGCACCACTCGCCCGGAAGGTATCCCATTCCAGATCGGCCGGGTTGATTTCCACTTCGATATCGTTGTCCACCATGGGATGGACAAACACCGAAGCAAAGGATGTCATACGTTTGCCCTGGGCATTGAAAGGACTGACGCGTACCAACCGGTGCACCCCGTTTTCCCCCTTCAGCATCCCGAAGGCATAGTCCCCATCTATTTCGAGTGAAACGGATTTGACACCGACCACATCCCCATCCTGACGATTGAGTTCGGTCACCTTGTAACCGCTTTTCTCGGCGTACATGACAAACATGCGCAGGAGCATACCCGCCCAGTCGTTGGCTTCCGTACCTCCGGCCCCGGCATTGATCTCCAGGATGGCCGACATTTCGTCCTCGGGTTGATTGAGCGTAGTCCGGAATTCGATGTCTTCGAAAACCTCCAGCGCTTGCTGATATCGTTCCGAAATCTCTTCCTCCGTGACTTCCCCTTCGGTGTAAAATTCGTACAGGACTTCCAGATCCTCGTACGTGTTCTTGACTTTTGCGTACATCTCTACCCAAAATTTCAGAGATTTGATCTCCTTCATGACCTGTTCGGCCCGGTCGGAGTCATCCCAGAAAGTAGGATCGTACGTAGCCTGTTGCTTTTCTTCTAACTGGATTTGACGGTTAGAGACGTCAAAGATATTGTTTTAGAAGAGTCAGGCGCTCTTGTAATTCTTGCAATTGATCGCTATTCATTTCTTATAATGGTTTTTTAAGAACTTCTACATAAAATACGAGGTCGGCATTGGCAGGAATGTCAGCTCCAGCCCCATTTGCACCATACCCGAGATCCGAAGGGATAAAAAGCAAAGCCTCCTCACCAGGATGCAATCGCGCTACTCCTTCGTCCCAGCCCTGGATAACTGAACCAGCTCCTACGGTCAAAGGGAATGGCATACCCCGATCATAAGAATTGTCAAACATTTTACCATCCTCTTCCAACACACCCCAATAATGAACTTCTACCCGGTTGTTACCTACCGCATCGCCCGACCCGGGAACCACGGTATATATTTCCAGGCCCGATTCCAATTTCTGAAGATCAGAATCCAATTCCCCTTTTTTATATTTGGCCAGGTAAAGACTCACGAGACTGTCTACTTTCGTCCCTTTTGATTTTGCTGCCTGCATCAGAACCATGGCCTCCTCTTTTTCTTTGGCTATGGCATCCAGAGCCACGTCTTCATCCACGATATCCTGCACGAGGAAGTAATTGTTGATGAATTTGTTATTTGGAAACTGCATTTTGGCCTGGGGGATAGAATCCAGCTCGACGTATACGTTAGCAGAATCTCCCGGACTCATTTGCTCCAGAATTTCTACGATTGGATTGGATTGTGGAGCCATTCCCGTATCAGCGGGGATCTGAAACCGAACAATGTCGGACAAGGGCTGTAATTCGGTGCTGTCATCCAGCAAAACGCCCGCTTTGAAGTAAACGTATTGCGTCGGTTGGGCTTTGACATCTGATGCCCCTCCGCGGTGGATGGTGTATCGGAAACCGTCTTCAGTGGTTCCTTCGATGTTGGATTGATCTGCCTCACTACAGGCCCATGCCAGGGTGATGGCGGTAAAAATCAGAGAAAAGAATCTCAATTGCTTATTCATTGGTTTGTTGATTTACAAATTCTGGTAATACTGTTTTAAATAACTCCATCGCTGATTTTAACCCTTTGTAATGGCTTCCACCGGCGGCATTCTTGTGTCCACCTCCATTGAAGTATTTTTTTGCCAGGTCCGCCACGTTGTAGTTTTCCACTGAGCGCAATGACAATTTGACTATGGTAGGCTGCTGCGTGAAAAACGCCGCAATTTTGATATTATTGATTTTCAGGATATAATTTACGATGCCTTCCGTATCACCGCGTTCTATTTCAAACTTGGCATAATCGGTTTTGGTCAGGTAAATGATGCCCGTCTGTTGCTCAGGAAGTACGATGAGCCGATGATGCAAGCAGAATCCGAGCAGGCTCAACTGCTTTTCAGTGAGGCTGTTATTGATCCGGTTTTGCAAAGCGATGTGATCGATGGGACACCGAAGCATATTGCCGACTTTGGCAAACAGACTGCTGCTGGTATTGTACGCAAAAGTCCCTGTATCGGTCACGATTCCGGTATACAGACAGGTCGTAATCAACTGATCATCCAGATACTGGGCGTTCTCCCAACGAGTCAACACGTCAAACAACAAATCGGCCGTCGAACTGGCGGTCGGGTCCACGTAATAATATTCGTGACTCAAATCCGGTTCAAGATGATGGTCAATCAGCAGCACGGGTGTGTCCTTGCCTTCCATGGGTTCCCCCATTTTATCGATGCGGGACAAATGGTTGAAATCCAAAAACACAAACAATTCAGCTTCCTCGATTTTTTCTACCACCAATGCTTCCTGATCGTCAAAAATAAGGACGTTTTCGATCCCGGGCATCCAGCCAAAATCAGCCGGATACATGGAAGGTAAAATGACGGTGACCTGGTGTCCCCTCTGGGTCCAGTACAGCGCCAACCCCAGGGATGATCCCAGGGCATCGCCATCGGGATTCCGGTGGGATGCGATCAGGATCCTTCTGGATGTACCCAGATAATCCTGTAATTCTTGGAGGCCTTTTTCCGGCATAAATTTTATTAACGGTATATTTCTGTCTGTGCGAAATGGAAGGAAGCTTCCCGAAGCGCATTCTCATCAGAATCTGCGCCGTGAACCGCATTCTCGCCAATGCTGGTCGCATATTTGGCCCGGATGGTTCCTTCCGCTGCCTCGGCCGGATTGGTCGCACCGATCAGCTTTCGAAAATCCTCTACGGCGTTATCCTTTTCCAATACGGCAGCTACGATAGGTCCCGAGGACATAAAATCTACCAGCTCTCCATAAAACGGCCGCTCCTTGTGGACTTCATAAAATTCTCCCGCCTTCTCATTGGAAAGTTTGGTGTATTTCAGCGCCAGAATTCGAAATCCAGCTTCGTTGATATCAGCCAGTATAGCTCCGATGTGCCCGTTTTGGACCGCATCGGGTTTTATCATGGTAAATGTGATGTTTCCTGCCATTTTTATTTTGCAATTTGGTTGTGAACCGGTGAAAATTCATTGATTAAGTCAGGGAGGAAAATCTGCCCCCTTCCCAAAATAAGGTGCAAAATTACAGCGATTATTTGGTATCACAAAATATGAAGACGACTATTTGGTACGCCAGACCGAATGAGTGATTAGAAGTAATCAAGGATTTCTACTGAAATTATAAGTTTCTGTTCCCTTGGGCTTCAAAAACTTATGTGATCGCCTATGTAACCTATAGCGTCTATGTGGTGCAATTTTTATGAACCACAATAGGCACATAGTAAACATAGGTTGAAATAAGATTATAAAATCTAAGCGAAAGGATCCATAGGTTTTCCACTATCCTGCGTGGTTTTTCAGGAGAAATTGCTGAGAAGTAATGCTATGCGAAGCACCGAGGAGTTGACACCATTCATTTCCTCTTATACACCGTAGTGGGCGGCATATCATGTGGATCGACTTTCGCAATCTTCCCATCTTGCATTACGATCATGGGACTGTTGATCCTTTTCTTCTATTCAATTACCTTACGGTAGGTTTCCTCCAAACCTTTTACGATCTTGTCCCGCTCTTCCGCAAAACGTTCATCAAGATTCATAGTATTCGTCTTTCAATTTTGTCCAAATCTCAGTATCATTAATTTTCAATGTACCATTTCCACCTTCAGCGATAATGTAATATTCAGATCCGGAATTATCAACAAACATCCAATTGTCTACAATCGGTAAGAAGTTTCAATCCATATTTATATCGTCGTCCAATCACATTTTCCGGAATATTGTGTCCTCCTTCACGTACTCTTTGTTCAACTCTCGAAACTGCCAACTCTGGTAAAAATAACCAAAAAAACAATATCGTCACTCGGTATCCTTGCTTTTGTGCCTTCTGTATAAACTTTAAATGGGTTTTAGATGCTAAAGTCGTTTCGAATGCAAAATTCTCACCTTCAACCAACAAATTTCTAATCCTTTGAATCAATAATCTTCCTGCTGCTATACTTACTTTCTCCGGTTGAAAGGGAGAAAGTCCTCTCGCTATTTCATCGGCGTTGACGTATTCCTTACAATCAAGAATTTCTGGTAAAATGGTAAAAGAAGCGGAAGTTTTACTCGCTCCGTTACAACCACCTATAATGTATAAATTTTTCATAACAAATTACTTATACCAATGTATACCTGCCACCCTCAAAACTTCACTAAAGTGACTCCATCCCCACCCTGCTCCCGGGGCGGATGACTCACTTCGCGCACGTGACTGTACTCCCGGAGCTTTTCCCGGACCAGATTCCGGAGAACACCACTCCCCTTTCCGTGCAGGATACGAAGTTCGGTCATATTGGCGATCGTAGCTTCGTCGAGAAACTGCTGCAACTCCCTGTCCGCTTCCACCAGCGAATACCCCCGGATATCGATATTATGAGACATATCGGTGCGCTTTTTCTGCAAG
>CALEIL010000194.1 GCA_937876435.1 uncultured Bacteroidota bacterium | reverse complement strand
AAACTCCGCGGCAAAATGAGTTGGTAAGGGTTTCGTATATTATGGTGGCTCTCGGCCTCAACGGGTACAACGAAGCGTCTCTGGCTGAGCGCAACTGGTATTATGACCGGGTTATTCATTATAATTCATTTTACCCACAATATACCGGAAACAAGACTGAGTCGTTCCTGGGATTGCCTCTACCCGTAGGAGATAACCTGATCGTCATCGGGCAATCACCCATGATCAAACCGCATCATTTCCTATGGCCTATCGATGACGGGTTGATTAATACCAATACCCTGGGAACCATCAATCAGAATATCGGCTATCCGGGCGCCCAGAATAATCAACCGCCACTCGAAGTCATAGAGTGAAAATTTTATACAATCTTTACCGTAAACCAACGAGTATATTTTTATGAACCGCAAGTCCTTTCTCACCCGAACCGCTTCACTGATCTTGGGTTATCCCATCGCACAATGGCATTTGGTATCGTCCAAATGGCCGGGATCAAAGGGGCGTCGTTTCGGCCCCTATTTTGGAAATGGGTTCCGCAATGGGTGGGTGGATCAGACCAGCGCGGTGATATGGACCCGGCTGACGCAGACCCCTGAATTAAACGCTACCGGTCAATCCTTTTTCCACGTCAGTAGAGAAGACCACGAAAGTTGGTTGCGGCACCTGACGGATGAAGCCGAAATCCACAAGATCCAAATTCCACAAGGGTTGACTCTGGCCGATATGGAGGGTGCATGCCCCGGGACTGAAGGGGAGGTGAAATTATCATTGCGGCCGATCGATCAACGCGGCCGGAAGCACGAAGTAGGATGGACCGCTGTGGATCCGAACATGGACCATACGGTACAGTGGAAGCTTGATGATTTGTTGCCCGGTACTGTTTATGAGGTTACGCTTCAATGTCGGAAAAGCCGATTTTCGAGAAAGACGGATTCCGTTTCCGGAACGTTCACCACACCTCCGGCACCGAGTGTTGACCAGGCGGTTCGATTTTGTGTCGTGACCTGCCACAGCTACAATTGGAAAGATGGGCCGGAAGGACATACGATCTACCAGTCAATGCTCACGCACAGCCCGGATTTTTATGTCCATACAGGGGATGTGGAATATTACGATGCGCCCGATCCCTGGGCGATGACCGAAAAATTGATGCGATTTAAGTGGAATCGGTTGTTTGCCCTGCCCAATCAACGCCGCTTCTTTACCAGAGTCACCAGCTATTTCATGAAAGACGACCACGATACCCTGTCCAATGATTGTTCTCCGGGCGATACATACGGGAGCGTTTCCTTTGACAGAGGGATGGAGATTTTTGATAAAGAACAATTTCCTTCGACCGACAGGACGTACAAAACGGTGCGATGGGGGAAGTCGCTGCAGGTGTGGTTTTTGGAGGGGAGAAATTATCGAAGCAGAAACGACATGCCCGATGGACCCGAGAAAACCGTTTTAGGCAAAGAGCAGAAAAAATGGCTGTTCGATACGGTGACCAGCTCAGATGCGCCTTTCAAGGTCATCGTTTCACCCACGCCGATCCTGGGGCCGGATAAGCCCGGGAAAAATGACAACCTGGCGAACCCCAACTTCCAGCGCGAGGGGGATGAAATTCGGGAATTTTTCGGATCGCAAAAAAATCTGTACCTCTGTAACGGCGACCGCCATTGGCAATACGCCACCTATTGGAAAAATATTGATCTTTGGGAATTTGGGTGCGGAGCCGGTTCTGATATGCATCCCATGCATTGGGATCCAAGGGATGTGCGAGCCGAACACGAATTTTTACGGGTCAAGGGTGGATATCTCTTCGTGGAAGCAGACAGCAATAGAATTTCCTTCAACCATTGTGACGTGGATGGCGAGGTGGTATTCCGCAAAGAGTTTGAACTGGTATAGAGGATTACCCATTTATTATATATAGGACCTCATACCGACTCTCAGGATCAATCTATTGACTTTAAAAGGTATGAATGGTGAAAATTGTAAGGGCGAGATCTTTTGCGTGAATCCAGCTTTGGAAGCCCCCAATCCGTGCATTTCCTCTCTAAGATCGTATCGATTATATTTACTATATAGGAAAATCCCTTGAAGCCATCAAGTCTGAAGTGATAGATCAACATCCCGTTTCTTTTCCCTCGGACCATGCAGGTATTTCAACCGAGGTGAGCTCACTGATGAGTCTTTTCTAGATCAACCCATCCA
>CALEIL010000193.1 GCA_937876435.1 uncultured Bacteroidota bacterium | reverse complement strand
CGAGTGCCCAAAAGGCCATTTTAAATGTATGAAAGCGTTGGATCAGGGCTACGTGCAAGTGAAAATCAATGAACTAATAAATAAAAAATAAATGATCGCAAACAATCAAAACAGAAACTCAAACAATTCCGGGATTAATATGTCGGGACTGACCAAATGGATTTTCATAGGTATCCTGGGAATCGTACTTATCTCAGTACTCTCGAGCTCCACTTTCCTGACCATTGACGCCGGTAATCGGGGCGTTTTATTCAAACGGTTCGGGGGTGGTCTCGTCATGGATCAGGTTTACGATCAGGGCTTTCACATAGTTCCGCCCTGGAATAAAATGAATATCTACAACGTACGAATCCAGGAAGACTACGAGACGATGGAAACCCTGTCGAGGAATGGACTCAATATCAAGGTGGAACTATCGTATCTGTACCGACCGATCATCGATAAATTACCCCAACTCCACGATGAAATTGGGGTGGATTATGCAGAAAGCATCCTCAAACCGGAATTGCGTTCGGCCACCCGTGAAGTGATCGGAAAATACCTGCCCGAAGAGTTGTACAGCAGCAAGCGGGAAGATATTCAATCCGAAATTTTCGACCAAACCAGCAACAGTATTATTCCAAAGCATATCTACCTGGATGCTGTATTGATCCGGGAGGTCAAACTTCCAGAGTCTCTGGAACAGGCTATCGAACGAAAACTCAAAGAAGAGCAGTCTTCTCTGGAATATGAGTTTCGACTCGAACGCGAGGAGAAAGAAGCCCAGCGAATTCTGATTGCTGCCAAGGCGCAGGCTGAAGCTAACCGGGTTATAAGTTCCAGCCTGGACAATCAGGTATTGAGGGACAAAGGAATCAGTGCCACTCTGGAACTCGCGAATTCTCAAAATGCTAAGATTATCGTCATTGGAAGCGGCGAAGATGGATTACCACTCATTTTGGGAAATCAATAATACGAAACCACGGTAGGG
Source organism: uncultured Bacteroidota bacterium (assembly GCA_937876435.1). Classification (GTDB taxonomy): domain Bacteria; phylum Bacteroidota; class Bacteroidia; order Chitinophagales; family Saprospiraceae; genus Membranihabitans. The sequence goes on along the minus strand of CALEIL010000193.1, from coordinate 4,424 downwards.
GGATCTATGAAGCTTTTGCGGGAGAGGGATGTAATGTTGTACCTCCTGCCCATCTGAACTAAGACCCGGAATCTCATACGATCATCCATGGTTCTATCTGATATCATGCGAAATTTTAGGTGGTATATGGAAGCCTGAAGGGGTTAGACCAATGACTACACATTGTATGTAGTCCCATCAGAGTGGACTATGAAATATTATAGAAAAAGGCCTCTTTGGATCAGAGGCCTTTTTTATAGAGATGTAGTTGAAGTATTTTTTTTGTCATCTGCCTGTCTGGCGAAGATTTCTATTGTATAAATATCATTTTATTGGTCCATTGCTGATCCGGAGTGACAATCCTGTAATAATACATACCGGGACCGGGAAAATCGGCACCCTGAAATATTGTTTCATTTTTCCCTTTCGCCCCTTCTATCTTCCGCTGCAGGATAGATTTACCGGTCACATCATGGATCTGAATATCCACGGGTCCGGACCTGTCCAATTCAAAATATACCACCGTATGCTCCTTAAACGGATTGGGTCTGTTGTGAATGTGGCTTAAGGTTCCTTTGATTTCCCGGAAAGTAAAGTCCAAACCCTGAACCAAACCGGGTTCCACGTAACTTTCGGTGAGTAATACGTCCGCGGTATTCCGTACGACGTCTTTGAGCGTGAGTTGACGTTTTGTCTTGACAATGATATAGAATAATACCTGATGATCGGTCAAATGATGTTCGACAATGTCAAACCAACTGGCTGTGAGTCTTCCCTCGGGAAGAACAGCGTAGTTTTCGGAAGTCATGCCAAGACTACCAGATTCCAGTGATATGGATTCGATGTCCTCCTTGTCAAAACTCCATTCAAACTGGAATCCCAATACATCCCTGGCCTGATCATTTCTCACGGGTATTCTGTATTCACGACCTTTTTGCAGCCATTGGTCCTGTAAGACCATTTTCATTCCACTGCTCCGTGAAGTGGGCACAGCACTACCGGCTGAAAAATTCACATCTCCGATTTTTACCCCTACAAAATCCACCATGGTATTTTTATCCAATTGTTCGATCATCGCAAAGTTGGCATTCGATCCGGCTTCTCTGAACTGATAACTGGTATTATTGGAGAATACAAAATTGGGTCGGAGCAGGGCTTTTCTCAACTCGATCACATCCGTGGCTTCAATAATCCCATTGTTGTTCACGTCAGCCGCGATCTGTTTGTACACATTATCCAGTTTCTGAATACCCAAAATATCTTTCTGGATCAAAACCAGATCGAAAGTGGAAATCCCTCTCAGCATCTGATCATTCTTGTACGGAAATATTTTATACATCTTATTCCTGGTACCGGACAAACTAAAAGTACCCTGGATAGAAGATTTCGCCATTTCACCTTCATCTTTGTCTGAATAAACGCGGATCGACACATTTTGGATCGGTGCTCCGCCCGGATCTACCACGGTTCCGCTGATCAATGGCATATGAGCCGTAGAATCACATTCAGTCAGTTCGTTGAGAATCATGACTTGTTCGAAGTGTAAAACCGCTCCATCACCACTATCATCGCATTGATCAGCAATGTGCCAGTTGCGCACCAGTCTCCACTGGCCAAGCGAATTATTACCAAAGAGTCTGAAGAGTTTATCATCGTATCCTACACTCAGATCCCTGCACTCCATGGACCAGGTATATTCAGGCCATCCAGTAAAATCCGGATGCAATTCACCGATATAAATGCCATTAGGATTTTTTTCAATCTTACAGACATCTATAGCAGATACAAGTGGCGGCATTTCGATCATGCCCGGGCTCAGTTTACAATCAGGTTGGATGTATATGATTTGTTCCCGCGTAAACTCCAGTCGATCAGCATTTCTTGACAACCAATCACCCTGCCCCAGATCGCCACATCCCCCGGCAATGTAGAATCTCCGGCGAATCGTTCCAGATCCGCATGCATCGATTTCCACAAATATTTTCTCATACGTAGATGAGGAACAATTCACCGATACAATACCATTTTCGATCTTCTCGTTAGCAGAAACTGTACGGATTGCAGGAACATTCTGCATTTGACTTACGAGTTTACCGGTATTTTCATCGAATACCTGGACAGATTTCCTTTCTGTATAATTTTCACATTTATCCTTTTTGAGGGTCACAAAATGCTCCGATGGAATCACATTCTGGCCCTCATTGGTAGTCATCTGGCCGTCCAGATCCTGCCATACGCTGACATACCCACCGAATGCTGCGTCGAGTGCTTCAAATGCCGCGATCCTGGCGGTGTCGGTATCTGGTTGGTTGTTGAGAGCCATTGCCCTTTCCACGATTTCAGCGTATCGGTCATTGTAGGACGAACAGTTCATTTCCAACGTGTTTTTCAGATCCTGAACGATGGTAATCGGTTGTTTGTCCCGCACCTTCACGGTGGTACGCCGGGTGCTATAGTTGCACCAATTGTCGATTACGAGAAGTTCTACTTCAATATCCTGACAGGCATCTTCACAAGTGAATGGGATCTGGGTAGTCCAGCCACCGCCGATTTGTGCCGCCAGACTATCGGGCAATGGGCTATGGCAATAATTAATGGAATCCTTCATCCATTCCTCGTAGAGCCACTGCCCGCAACCGATGGTATCCCCCAACAGACTTTCTCTGTAGGACGCATAAAATGATTCGATGGGATTGATTCGGCTATCTCGCTCCAGTCCATCACATAAACTCACTCCTCCTGCAGTAGCCCAATCAACCCTCCGGCCCAATACGGTAGCCACCCCACAGTTGTCCCTGCTTCCTTCGTTCATCACAGATACATCGAGCCAGGTTAGTTGTCCGGTCATGCCTACCCGGATGTTTTTGAGCAGTGTCACTGTAGGTGCGGTATTGTCCACCACCTTCATATAAAATGAATCAAGTCTGGTCAAATCGCAACTATCGGAGGATTCGACGTATACTTTAAAAGCATTGAAAATGATGGAATCTCCTACCTGGTAATCCATTCCGTCTTTGGGCAACATCACGCTTTCTTCCGCCATCCACTTCCCATTCCTGTCTTTCTTCAGATTGACCGTAAAATAACCGGGAGAAGATGCCTGAACTCGTCTGATTCCAGAGCATTCTTCTGTCACGGTGATCGGAGGAACCACCAACGGAGCTTCGCATACCATCGAACCGGTATATGATGTGATCACTTTATCTGTTATTGAGATGACAGGTGCCAGTGTATCCACATCCACCACGCTAAATTCCATTCGGAATCTCCCTCTTTCCATCTTGACCAATCCCCTGGCTGGTTTCAAGTCCAACGGGCTGGTACCATCCGGATAAAAGCAATCCTGATCAATTTCCATATTCACCAGGTATTGTTTTTCACATTTTGTGTCATTGGTCATGACGCTTTGAACCGTCACGGACATATTGCACAAATCGGCAAATTCTTCCATATGGTAAGTATCGATCGCGCGGAGTTCCACATAGTTTGACTCGCGACCGCCGTGGTGTGAAATATTATGGTGGCCACCACCAATGCCGAGGTGCGTGCGCGCTGGACGCTGACTGGACCGTACCTCAATGGGCACCTGATCCGCCCGGCCCTCCCCCCCAACTTCGTCTTCCAGCAGGCCTCGGAGGCCCAGGGGGTGTACGATATCGTTTTCGTCGCAGTGCAGCCGCCTCAGATCACCGCCGTCGCCCAGCAACTGATGGGGAAACTCAGCGCTCGGGGGCGCGTCGTCTGCCTGTCCAACGGGCTCTGCGAACCCTACTTGGCCGAGGTTCTGGGCACGGACCGGGTGCTAGGCGCAGTGGTCGCATGGGGTGCCCGCATGCCCCGACCGGGCTTCTACGTGCGCACCTCTCGCGGCGGATTCTTGCTAGGGAGTCTGTGCGAGCAGCAGCCAGAGGTCCTGGCCAGTATCGAACGCGAGCTCGGGGCGATGGGGCCCGTCAAACGCACACAAAACCTCACCGGCGCCCGCTTCAGCAAGCTGACGCTGAACTGCGCGATTTCGGCGCTCGGTACCATTGGGGGCGATACGTTGGGCGCTCTACTGCTTCAACCGCACACACGCGACCTTGCGCTTTACATCATGCGCGAGGCGATCCAGGTGGCTCGCGCGCAAAACATCGTCTTGGAGAAGATTGCTGGTCTCGACCTAGAGAAGTTGGTGGGTGAGGACAGCGGAGCCCACCTGGGTAGGACCGCACGTCACGCTCTGCTGCTGGTCGTCGGCGCTAGATATCGACGACTGCGTTCCTCCATGCTCGCCGCTGTGGAGCGAGGACGCCCGCCTGCTGTGGACTTCCTCAACGGGGAAATCAGCGCCCGAGGCAAACGGCTCGGGGTGCCCACGCCCTACAACGACGCGGCACATGCTCTGATTTGGAGCATCTACAACAAGCAGCAACCAGCCGGCGAAGGCGCGCTCCAGGAACTAG
>CALEIL010000192.1 GCA_937876435.1 uncultured Bacteroidota bacterium | reverse complement strand
ATCTGACAAAAAATAATCTCGTCAATAGTATCATTTACTTAGTTCTCAGCGCACTGCGGTTATGCATGTTTGGGTTGTAATTATTCATGGACAATTGTTTGCATTTCCATCCTTTCCAAAAACACCCGGATCCACACCAGTGTGCCGAGAACTATGGAAATCCGGAAGATAAAATATCATTCAACCTCTAAATCCACCCTCCTAAAACTTGTCAATTTATTCTCCTTCTCCCAGTTTTGGATTGTTCTTATCCCACCAAAGTCTTTGTGAACTAAGGATCTCCGGACTCTCATCCAAACCTGAAAAACCTTGATCTTCATGCGATTCTCTCCAGTTGGATCTGTTGAGATCACCGGGATCCGGGGTGACCATTCTTCTTGGCCATGGCAGTTCCGGGTTATCTACATTTTCTCTGGCCAACAATTCCGAGTTGAATTTTGGATACCCGGTTCTTCTACCCAATGCATAACCTTCCTCAGGTTGTCTGTAAAAGTTGATGTATTGCTGTATGTAAACTTTTTCCAAATTATTGATACCGTCAAATGCGATTTCCGGACTGTTTAGGTAACTTTCTATTTCTGCTTCATTCAAAGGCATGTAGGTATACACCTGACCTGCCACCACGGGTTCAAGTTGTGCTTTCTGAGCTATAAAATCATGTGTTTCCATAGAGGCCCGAATTCCCTTATTGTACCATTCCTCTGCATCACCTGTGATGTAATTTTTAAGAATGAACTCGGACATCAGGAAGCATACTTCGGCGTAGGAGAATAAAACATCCACATAAGTACCCTCAGCCTGATCCCCTCCTGAATATCTTTTACTGCAACTCATCAACAACCGCTGATTCCATTTGGAAAGCTGAATAGCTCCGGCTCCAACTTCATTGGGATTATATGCAAACCCGTAATTATTGAGATCGGGAGCGTTTCTGTTAACGGGAACACCGATGTACCTATATCCATACATCTTCTCCCCCGCTGGAGTGATATATAAAACCTGATTATCATTCACTGTGTCGATAATCACAGGGAGGTTGCTTCCTCCAATTGCATTGATAGTCGTCTCGTGATATCCGTTCGGTTCAAAGTAAATCCGAATCCTTGGATCAACCGTCTTTTTCATAAATTTCAAGAGAGGCTTTGGAGCCCATAGCACACCTTTCCATTCAAAATCAGCACCACCTGTACCTCTCCACAGATCTGCGATATCATAAACAAATTGATCACTTACACTTTCAAAATTCCTACCATCCAATATCACCTCATTAATAATGGTTTTGGCTTTCTCCGGATTCTGGGATTCAAGCCTGGTCGCAAGACGAAGCTTTATAGCATTCGCCAGTTTAATCCAATTTTCCCAATTGCCATTATAAATAAAATCAGAAGATCCAGGGCTAAAATACTCCTTTTCATTACCCGACATTTGCAGGATAGCTTCATTAAGTTGTGTATGAAACTGATCAAATAATTCCGGCTGTGTATCGTATTGAGGATCAATTTTCCCGTCAAGTCGCGCTGTCCCGGCTTCAGTATAAGGAATTGAGCCAAAAAGATCGGTCACAAGAAGCGCGTGATATACCTGGATTACAAATGTAACTGCATGAAGTTTTTTGTAGTACTCTTGCTCTTCAACTGGTTTTAGCTCGATTTGCCGTCTGATTTCGATCAAGTGAGGAAATATCTCATTATAAAACACAGAATATTTTCCACCACGAGGTTGAAGTTGGTTGACATCTCCGGCATTACCTTCTCCCAGAACCAGATATTGCATCCATGGCATAATTTGATGATTGTCATAATACCATTCCGAACCTTTATAATCCGCTAATTTTTTTTCCACGTAGCTAAATACGGATTCGAGAGGAGGCGCATCTACTACATTTGGATCACGGTTCAATTCCTTGAAATCCTGATTGCAGGATATTAGAATAGATAAAAAGAATATATAGATCAGTGTATTTCTCATGGCAATATATATTGATTACAACTTAAAAATTGATTTTCAGTGCGAACGTGATTGATCTGACGTAGGGAGCAAAGCCCATTTGTCGTGCGTTGCCGGCTCTATTGTCACTTATAATAGGGTTAATATTGTCTGGCATCGAATTGTGTAAAAATCCCACATCTCGTGCCGTTAATGAGATGCCAGCATTTTGAACAAACAGTTTTCTGGAGAACGACTCTGGAATGCTATAGGACAAAGAAACTTCTCTCAAGGCTACCCAATTTAGAGTATGAATCCCCATTAATGATGTACCAGTACTCGCCGAAGTCCACCGATACATATACCCCGACCAGTGGGTAGGCTCTACTAACCCGGCATCATATGCTTCCTGGTATGTCATGCCACTAACATCTTCTGTCCGGTAAGTGACTTTATCAGCATCCTTAAAACTTATTTGGGTACCCTCAGGAAATACGCCATCAGGAATAAAACCATCTTCATAGGTTTTACCGAAATAGTTCTGTCCCATGCCCTCACTGGTCCATACAATACCGCCATTTTCCGAATCCCTGTTAGGCAATGAACCTTGTAATACACCCTGGTGTAGGCCATATCGGTACGCATTGGAATAGATTTCTCCGCCAATCCGCGAATCAATCATAGCACTAAGCATAAACCTTTTGTAACGAAACGTATTTGTAATGGCGCCAATAAAGTCTGGCTGCATATTTCCCACAATGTGCAATGAATCAAGGTTACTATTACCATTCATGTATGCAACAGACCAGGCATTTCTCTGGTATAAAATCGGTTTACCATTATTTTTGTGATTGATAGGATTGCCGGCTTCATCTGTGGCCTGATAATACCGGTACCCACGTCTGGTCGCCAGTATTCCGTAATCACCCCCAGCATAGGCAATGGTCGCCGTCCCAGCATTGGCATCCCCGGGGTTTCCATCCAAAATTATTTCCTCCACGCCTGGATAAAGTTCAATCACCTTATCACGGTTATGGGTACCTGTCACCGAGATGTCCCATGAAAAATTTTTACTTTCAACGGGTGTAATACTAAAGACACCCTCTACTCCTTGATTCTGAAGATTACCGGCGTTGATGAGTTGACTGCTTATTCCGCTTTCGATGGGAACGCTAAGAGCCAGTATTTGATTGCGGGTATTATCTTTATAATAAGCAAGATCCAATGCCATTCTACCATTGAAGAACCTTAGATCGATTCCAGCTTCAAAGGATTGCTTAATTTCGGGCTTCAAGTCTACAGAAACTGCCGTATTATTCTCGTACTTGTAAATATTGAGCGTAGGTTCCTGACTAAAAACAACTGGAACAAAACCAGTCGAAAGTCTGTAGGGGTCTGTATCGTTACCGACCATGGCGTAAGAACTTCTCAATTTTACAAAAGATATAAAATCCGGAAAGTCTAATGTCTCGCTCAATATCCACGACAAACTCACTGAAGGATAAAAGTATGAATTGTCTCCGGAACCATCCGGATAAACGAGTGCTGATGACCAGTCATTTCTGCCGGTAAGTTGTAAATACCACGTGGATAAATAATCCAGATTGAGGTAAGAATACACAGAATTAATGGTTTTCTGAGCTCCTATTCCTCCGGAAAAACTGGGGCTTTCATCTGAATTATTGATATTGTAAAAGTCTCTCACTTTGAAACCACTGGAGGTAGCAGCACCCGTAGAAGTTGTCTTGGTTGACCACGTCTCTCCACCGATCAAAAAACCAATACTAAAATTATTATTTATCTGCTTATCCCCGAATACACTTGCCGAAAAACTAGACTGAAATTTTGACCCGTTCAATAAATAATATCTGGCATTTGACAATCGGTCTTCACTGGTGGCTGATGTTTTTTCTTCTCCTTTGAAAGTGAATTGATTTATATATCCACTGATTTTTGCACTGATACCTTCAGTGATATTGACATTTATATCGCCCTTCGACAATAAAGAACTTTCTACTCTGGTTTTCCTGTTTTCGAGTAATTCAAACCAATCCATACTAGCCCTTGTGTACAAATAGTTACTTGTTCCGGTAGGATACGGCACACCCCCATCGATATCTTTGTAATTATTCCGCCACTTGTCCGGATTATAGTTTCTGGGAAACCCATCGTGAAACCAACCATCCTGCATCAAGTCAGTGGGAGGGTTGGATGCTTCTGAGGTGGTATAACTCACATTACCTACCACCTGTACTATGTCTTTAAGTAAATCCTGTGCACCTTTGATACTAAAAGAATGTTTTTTAAAGTCGTTTAATGGTTGAACGCCTGATTCAGAAAAATTGGAATATGACATTCTAAATGAATTGGATTCACCGGCTCCTTCAATGGAAATATTAGTATTATTCAAAACGCCCGTTTCAAACATTTTCTTGTAATTGTCAGGCTGTGGTATCCATCTGGCTATTGAACCGTCATAATCAATATATTCCTGACCTTCAAATCTCGGTCCCCAGCTGGCAGCATTTTCTTCACTGTTGTTGTGCTGCAGGGAGGGCATTTTAGTTACTGGATCGTAATTTGTAAATTGCTGGGCATCGTGACTATCCCCGTCCAATTTTCCATTAGTTTGGTCATTGGAAAAAAGTCCGGTGACCCCCCCATAACCATATTAATTTTGAAACGCAGGTTCATCATACACATAACGAATTCCGGTTGTTTGATTAAGGGAAACTCCCAACCCATTTCGGCTTTCTCCTTTTTTAGTTGTGACTATCACCACACCATTTAAAGCTCTTGAGCCGTACAAGGCAGTGGCAGCGGTCCCCTTCAGTACGGAAAACGATTCAAAATCATCCGGATTAAGGTTTTTTAATTGGTTCCCCCAGACTCCCCCCACATCATTGTCCATGATCACGCCATCTACCACAAATATCGGTTGGGTATTGGCACCAAAGGTTGAGTTCCCACGAATCGTGATTCTGGAATTGCCAAATGTCCCTCCAGCTGTGGTATTGATTTGGACCCCTGCTACTTTGCCCTGAAGAGCCGTTATAGGGTTGACTGTAGAGGCTCTTGCCAATTCCGAACCGAGAACTTCAGTGACGGAATACCCCAGTGCTTTCTTCTCCCGTTCTATTCCAAGAGCTGTCACAACTATTTCATCTAAAGTTTGGGCATTTTCTTGCAAAATAATATCCAGGCTAGTCCTCCCTTCTATTGAAACTTCCTGGGTTTCGTATCCCAAATATGAAATAATCAGTACGTCCCGGTCATCAACATCATCCAATGTAAACTGACCCTCAAAATCAGTCGTGGTTCCTTTACCACTCCCT
>CALEIL010000191.1 GCA_937876435.1 uncultured Bacteroidota bacterium | reverse complement strand
ATTCACGGACAACAGTACGTTGAGCGGAAAGAGCTTTTACAGGCTGAAACAAGTGGATTATGACGGAACTTTTGAGTACAGCCCTGTGGAGCCAGTGACCTTTGGGGGAGGCAGCGAACTGAAGATCTTTCCCAATCCCGCCTCTAGTGGAGCGGAAATCAATATTCAGGGCTCCAAAATCAGATCGGTCAGGGTCTACAATATGGTAGGTCAACTGATCATAGATGAATCGTACGAGCGGCCATTGGACCAGGTAACCATTTCTTCCAGTAAATTACCGCAGGGTATGTACATTACCAGGATCAATGAGACCTCCGAAAAACGACTGATGATCAAGTAGGGTCCGCACTCACCTTGACTATCCTCAATTTGTCTAATTATTAAATACCAAAAATAAGAGGAAAGCTCAGGATTCAATCAGGAAGATCTATCCCCGGCAGATTATCAAAACTAATATTTCAGCAATTTGGTGGATAAGGCCGTTTCCCGAAGGAGACGGCCTTTCCTTTTTTTGAGCTGTATATGTGCCCGAAACGTTTGAATTTATCTCCCAACCAACGGGAGGGAGACCTGCCTACCTGTCAGCAACCTACCCACCTCACGGGGGTGGCAGGCAACGGCGGACAGGTTTGACCGATTTCTGTGGTTATCCAAAGCTCCGGGTATATTTGGGCCCCATCCGATGCTGTTGTAGCGCAATGGATTAACAATTTCATGGCCTATTCGTTGTTGTTACCAATGAGAACAATACTCCCAATATTATGGAAAAAGGAGGGGGTAAGGTTTAATTAATTTTGTAATATATAGCTGTCACGAACACTGCAATGCAACTACTTGATCAATTAAAATGGAGGTATTCAGCCAAAAGAATGAACGGTACTGAGGTATCTTCCGATAAAATCCGGACTATTCTCCACGCCATCATGCTGGCTCCTTCATCCATGGGCCTTCAGCCTTTCCAGGTTCTGGTCATCGAAAACCCGGAAATCCGGGAGGAGATTTTTCAGAAAGCTTGCGGACAGCCCCAAATCCTGGAATGCTCACACCTGCTGGTTTTTTGTGGATGGACTTCGGTATCGGAATCACAGATTGATACTTATATGGAATCCATAGCCCGGGCAAGGGAGATAGAACTAAACCAACTCGATGATTTCAAACGCAGCATTCTGAAGTTTACCCAAACCATGTCCACCTCCGAAGTCAGGGAATGGTCGGCTAGGCAGACTTATCTTGCCCTGGGTACGGCGATTGATGCAGCAGCCCTGTCACACGTGGATGCGACACCGATGGAAGGATTCAAAGGGAAGATCCTGGACAAAATTCTGGACCTCCCCATCCGCAACCTCCATTCATCTGTATTGCTGGCATTGGGCTATCGTGATGAAGAAAAAGATGAATTTGCCAAAGTACCCAAGGTACGACGGGATTTTGAGGATATTTTTGAGCTAATTTGATGCGTATCGCTCTCTGATGTAGAATTTTCTATGTGGTCATTACCTTATTTAATAATTCGATTTTATTTTTTATCAAAGATCTTTCCGAATCTGTCATACAAATGGTTAGCGCCTCCGTCAAATAATGAATCGATTGATTGGGGTCAATTGGTTTGTGCAACTCAGCCAAAAGAATGAAGTAGAAATGATTCGTTTTCAAGTCCAGTTTCCCGGCTTCCCGGATAGCCGATAAATTTCCATGAACTCTGGAGAAGGCCCACAATCTGTTGAGGGCAACTATTGGCGAGTTATAGGCCGACAACAATATATCGTACAAACTCAAAATGCTGGTCCATTTATCAGGATGAGTATTATCTACGGTGTGCCAGTAAGCTATGCTTGCCTCGAAGTAATACGTGGATGATATTTCCCATTTCGAGGCTTCCAGCAAATAATAAAATCCCTTTTCAATCAATTCTGAGTCCCATAGCGTTCTGTCCTGCTCATCGTACAACACCGTATGTCCGTTTCCCAATTGCCTCGCATCCAGCCGTGATGCGTGAAAGCACATCAGAGACATCAAGGCATTGGTGGCGTGATTGTTTGTGAGAGGATGACGCAACAACAAATAAGCCAGATTGATGGCTTCCACACAAAGGTCTTTTCGGACAATCCAATCATTGGTTTCTGAATAATAACCTTCGCTAAATAACAGGTAAATGGTTTTGAGAACCGAATTCAACCGCTTACTGATCTCCTGACTATCTGGCATTTCGATCTGTATTCCTGCGGTAAGAAGTTTTTCTTTGCCGCGCTGTAATCTTTTGTGGATCGTTTCTTTGTTGGACAACATCGCATTAGCGATTTCACTCAGACCCAATCCACCTAAGATCCGCAAAGCCAAACAAACCTGTGTTTCCGGTGAAATCGAATCATGACAAACCACAAAGAGCATTTGAATCTGACTGTCGGAGATGTTTTTCTCTGAAAAGTCAACGTCAAATTCATTGAACTGAGTTCTACTGGATGACTGTTCAGATACAATTCTGTCGAAGGTATTTCTTCGCTTCAGTTGATTCTTCAGTTTGTTCTTTGCTACTGTATACAGCCAGGCGGTTGGATTCTCAGGCGTTCCCTTATACGGCCAAATGTCAAGCGCTGATAAAAATGTTTCACTTACAATATCCTCCGCAATTTCGATATATTCAAGACCAAAGGTTCTGGTCAGAACAGAGACCATTTTGCTGTATTCTGTCTTAAATAAAATTGGGATAATGGGAATCTCGTTCATCGTTATGTATAAAAGCCCCCGGGAAATCGAGGGCTTTCCCCCTGTTTTTTAATGCGCAACGATTTGCCGGACTTCTACCGTGTTACCTTCTCCCTGTAATATCGGGGCACCTTTTGCAAATTCTGCAGCTTCCTCTGCGGACCCTGCTCTTACCAAAATATACCCACCAAGCGTTTCTTTGATGTCACCAAAGGGACCATTTGTAACAAACTTTTGGTGGTTGACTACCTTCGCATCATCAAACAATAGTCCGGTGCCACTTACAAATCTGTTTTTCGCCGCCAGGCTATTGACCCAATCCATTTGCTGCTTCATCCATTGTTGCATTTGTTCCGGTGAAACCTTGCCGTTCACATTTTCGTGTCTGAAAAGTAAAATGTACTCTTTCATTTTCTTGAATTTTTAATTAGTTGGTGAATAGTTGATTAATACCCTGATAACAATCCTATTCCCCTGAAAGGGACACTTAATTGCAAGAAAAAATATTAATTTTTGCTCTTTACCTGGATATGGGTTTTCGTGAACTGAAGAATTCTACCAACACCGGAGCAAGTACTTCTGCAGAGACCTCGTGAGTCTGATCCTCCAAGGTGAGATGTCGGGCCTGTGGGATTGCCTTTGACAGAACAGAACCCGTGAACTTCATGCCCGAAGAACTCGCGCCGCCACTCATGATTAGGGTAGGTGCGGTAATAGTGGCTGCTCGCCTGGTGGGGACTGAGCCATCTTCTCCCATAAGAGCTGCATCATACCCAAAAGTAGGTGCTATCGCTTCCCACATAGGCCATAGAGGAATCTGCTTCATTCCCTCAAGCTGTTCGACGGGCATACCCAGCAAACCCAGAAAGTATCCTACCGCATCGCCCCGACGACCCTCTGCCATGGCTTTCCTATACTGGTTCCTGAAGTTCCTTAATGCCTGTTCGGTTTCTTCAGCCAGAAAATTGTACGGTGCTTCGTACATAGCCAGTTTCGTCACCTTACGGCCCAATCTAATAGCGGCTTCCATAGCAAGTATCGCCCCGGAGGAGATCCCCGATACGAAAGCTGTGCCACCCACTTCATCGATAAGAGCCTCGATGTCGTCCACTTCACGCTCCACATCATATGGCTGTGTGTCCGTGCTATCACCTCGTCCCCGCCGATCATAGTGCACTACGGTGAAGTGTCTGGAAAGTATGGGTTGTGCCGCCAAACGCGAAGTCTCAGATTCCATTGCGCGTTGCTCGAAGGAGCCCCCAACCAGAATAAGTGGTGGTCCGGTTCCCAGCTTATCGAACGCGATGGTCGTACCATCTTTTGAAATTACTTTTTCCATACCAAATATTTTCTATGGGCCTTTTTCCCAATTGGGTATGGTCTGATAAAGACCACTATATGCCGGGAAAAATTCCAGTCAAAGAGTGTTTTAGTTTTCCCGAAATATACGAAGGTTCATGGAAAAATTTGAGATATACCTTCATTTCGAGGGTATGTGATTCCCGAAAAGAAGCAGGAAAGTGAAATTATTCTTTTACCGGAATCCTTTAGGTCTTATACATTTGGAAGCCGACCGGGCGATCTCGGCAATCCGCTTCTTCCTCGTTTCGGTTCTTCGGGCTGTCAACACCCAATGCAACATTCCTTTTTGAATTGATTTTGGCTGGCTTTGAAAAAAATCCAGTGCCTTTTCATAATTAACCAATTCTGTTCTTAAATCCCCGGGGATCACCCCATCTTCCACTTCGTCCATGATGTACCATGTTCCATTTTGCCTGGCGACCTCTATACTTTCAAATCCAGTTTTGGTCAGCGATTGTTTTGAATGAGCATCTCCACTTTCTCCTTATTGATTCTGGACCAGGTACTTTTCGGATTTCGACTGCTGAAATATTGCATATACCTTTCGTGGTCCATAGACTTTTTTGTGCTGTCAATCCAACCAAAGCAAAGCGCTTCTTCCACTGCTTCACTCCAGGTCACAGAGGCGACATTCGCAGATGTCTTATAATATACCAGCCATACAGACCGTCGGGACCGATGGTTTTCTTCTAACCAATTTCGCCAATCTTCCCTGCTTCCGGGACAATATGACTCCAATTCTTTATCATGCATTTCGTATGCTTTTTTCCTAATAAATGACGACTGAGAAATCTCCAATATGGCCAAACGTTCTATGCTCTCTCACCCGCAATTACACAGCCACCTGGTTTTGACCGCTGATTTTCGGGCTCACCGTGACAATCTCATGAAACAAAATTAGCCTTCCGAAAAATTTACAGAAAATCTGACACCCAAAGACCCACCCACACAGCCAGCAGACAGATAATAATACTCAGGGCAATATAAAGAAATGCGGTCCATGAGTTCCCCGACAGCAACAAAGTGATATTCTCTGAAGCAAATGCAGAAAATGAGGTAAATCCACCGCAAAAACCTGCAACCAACAAAAATCTGAGGTCGGGGTTCGTTATTTGCTGACGTTCCAGCAATCCAAGTACTACCCCGGCTACGAGACACCCCAGGACATTGACCGCAAAGGTTCCCAGGGGAAAAATTCCCGGAAAATATCTTGTTAGGCCTACTGAAATCAAGTACCGGAATATACTTCCAAGTCCACCCCCAAGGCCTACCAGAATTATCGTTCGTATCATCTCCCAAATTTATCAAAATATAAAATCAATTCCACGCTGACAAATCCCAATTTTTGAGCCCACGAAGTAAAGTGATAGCTCATAATCCTAGGAAATGTATATGATGCAGCAATATTAAGTGTTATGTAGTTGCTATGGTATGGATTTTCAAAGAAGGGACAACAAGTTCATGGGAACATACATACCTAATAAATGTATCTCTTTTATGTTGGGTCTTAATAACCCAAATTGGGCATGGCATATTCCGTAAGATCGATAAGCGAGCCATCCTGCTTGCTGAACGCGGAGTATTGGTATATATTTTATTATACCACTCAGGCAATTCCCATTGATATACTGCCAGAAGAGTCCCACTCATGCCAGGAATAACGTGCCCCCTCTGCATCAGCGCGGGGCGAAAAAAATCCGTTGCGGCTTCACCCCTTTATATTACTGTACAAGATTAAGCATGAGATACAAAGGCCTGGAATAGCACCTGGGCCAATACAAATAAACAAAGGTATAAAGGGGTGTATGACTGAACGAAATCCCCATCAGGGGATTGAATGTGGTAAACCCACATT
>CALEIL010000190.1 GCA_937876435.1 uncultured Bacteroidota bacterium | reverse complement strand
CGGGATATGATTGAGGAGCAACGATGAGATGGCTCAAAAGATCCAGAAGGAAATTAAAATTTTTGTCTTGACAGAGTACTAGAATGAGATGGGATAAAATCAGGGGTTGTCGGTATAATTATTAATTTTGGGATTCGTTAGAAAAGAGTTCAGGTTTAATCCAGCTCTCATTTTACATAAAGCTAAATAGCATATTAAATTGAATATCATAGATATATCATATCCAGCCTGGAGTATTGCTTTGATTCTTTTAATTGCAGTAATTTTAGCTGGAATCCTCTACTTCCGTCATACATTCGAAGATAGAAAACCTCTTACAGCATTGCTATACGCCCTCAGAGCGCTTGGCATTTTACTCATCTTATTCCTCCTCCTCAATCCTTTTCTGTCGCGATCCGAGAATGAGGAACAACCGGCGCGTTTGATATATCTGCAGGATCAGTCCCAGTCTTTATTCTATGATCAGGACAGTCAGGTCATGGAGGCATACCGGGACGACGTCCAGAGTTTTCTACAAACCCAGTCTGGCGAATATCCGGTGGATGCTTACCAATTTGACCAGGAAGTAAATCCATGGGAGCCCGAAACATTTGACGGACAGATTACAGACATCACCGCTGCATTGAGATACACCGATGATTTACACCATGCCGACCATGTAGGTGCCTTGGTTTTAGCGACCGACGGCATTTACAATCGGGGATCCAACCCTGCTTATTTCAAGGCAAGAGGCGACTATCCCATATTCGTATTGGCTATGGGAGATACGACCCCAGCCCAGGATGTGAGGATTCAGCAAGTTCTGTACAACGAGATAGTACGTAAGAATGAAATTAGTGAAATACAGGTAGATGTCACGGGTCAATTTGATCAACAGGCAGCAGGGTCCGTAGTTTTACAACAAATGGTAGGGAATTCCTGGCAAAATATAGCTACAGAAAGATTGCAGCCCGAGTCTGGAGTTTTTTTTGAAACCTTTACATTCCGGAAGAAATACGAAAACCCAGGTGTGGAAAGGCTGCGTGTGGCGGTATCCGGCATCTCCAATGACTCCCATCCACAAAACAACGTGAGGGAATTCTTTGTAGAGGTCCTGGAAACGGCCCGCCAGATCCAGATAGTTTCGACGTTCCCTCATCCCGATATAGGCGCCATGCACAACATCCTCAAGGACAACGAAAACAACGAAGTCGAAGTGACTCTGGTTCAGGGTCCAGGTGATCTTCCGGATTTGGAAGACTTCAATGTATTGATCCTATATCAGATCTCAAATACACCCTACCTGATAGATTTCATCCAAAAGGCAAAGGATCAGGACAAGGGGATCATCATGACTGCCGGATTAAAAACCAATTTTAACGCGTTCAACCAATCACAAAATCTGGTCTCGATTACCCCCAAAACCATTACCGGAAATCTATTCAGCACCCGGCTCAATCCTGGTTTTGACTTGTTTGAGATAGATGAGGAACTGGAAAATTATATCCCAAAATATCCGCCGTTGGCCGGCGTCTTTGGAGAGTATACCATTACCGGCCAGGGACAGGCGTTGTTGCTTCAAAAAATAGGGGACGTGGATACTGAATTCCCCGTGGTATTCACCGGAGTGGAAGAAGGAAACAGATTGGGAATAATGACCGTGGAAGGTTTCTGGAAATGGAGGCTGTTTGAATACCTTGAAAAGAAAGAAACCCCGGTCATGGATCAGTTGCTGGACAAGATAATAGAATACGTAAGTCAGAAAAAGGATGATCGGTTGTTTCGACTTCAAAAAACCAAATTGCTGTTTGATGAAACCGAAGAGATTACATTCCAGGCCGAACTTTACAATGAATCCCTTGAAAGGATCAACGATCCCGATGTTTTTTTTGAACTCAGGGACTCTTCCGGAAACCGATCCGAATTCACATTTGACAAGACCAGCAATGGGTACCTGTTGAATCTGGGTCGTATGGCGCCAGGTAATTATGATTACAGGGCATATACCACCACGGGGGGGCAAAATTACGAAGAAAGTGGCCGGTTTTCTGTACGTGATATTGATCTGGAAGCGTACAATTTACAGGCAAATCATGAAGATTTGCGAACTTTGGTCAGGCTGAATAACGGAGAGATATTTTACGATTTTGCGTCTTTACAGGAAGCACTCAGCCAACTAAAAACCATGAAGCCCCTGCTCATCGAGTCACACGTCAAGACGGCCATGATTGACTGGAAATGGATATTTGGTTTGATTTTATTCCTGTTTGTAGCTGAATGGCTGCTTCGCAGGATTTACGGCGGTTATTAGTGCTCCGTCTCAAAAGTAAGCGATGCTTAAGATGAGATTATTTTGTACCGTACTGAAGAAATGACTAAATGCAATTCCGATGCCGCTTGCGGTGAAGGAACCATGACTGAACGAAATTCCAGCTTGCCTGGAATTCCGTACGGACGGTCAGGGAACCCGAAGGGGTGGGTAGTCTTTTCGGAAGGAAGAGGGCATAGCCTTAGTTAAAGCGAGGCTGTAGATGATGAGGATACGATGAAAAAGAATCCATCATAATGTTCAAGAATTTATGAAATAGACCCCCAGTTCACCATTTCCGGAATTAATAGAAATAATAAACC
>CALEIL010000189.1 GCA_937876435.1 uncultured Bacteroidota bacterium | reverse complement strand
ATCCTATGGTTTACCCATCAATGCTGATTGCACCTGGAAGGCAGGTGTATCGAAAACCAAGATCACACCGGAAGGTGAACTCTGGATGGCGGGGTTTGCTTTCCGGAACAGGCCTTCGAATGAGGTAAGACATGACCTCTGGGTGAAGGCCCTGGCTATTCAGAGTTGTGATGGACAATTGGGTGTTCTGGTTTCATTGGATGTGGTTGGTTTACCGCGATATATTTTACAAAAGGTGTACACCAGGGTATCGCGAGAGTACAATATTTCCAAAGAGCAACTAATGATTAACAGTTCTCATACTCATAGCGGTCCTTTTTTATACGATCCATTTCGCCCCCAATACAATGAAGCCTTAGTGGGCACTCTGTTGGAGGACGTGATTGATTATGCCGACACGCTGGCGAATCAAATTACGACTACCATAGGCAGAGCGATGGAGTCCATGGAACCAGCCCGTTTGTATTCGGGGGAGGGTATGGTGAACTTTCAGGTCAACAGGAGGAACAATTCTGAATCCCAGCTTAAGTCTCTGACGGAGTTGAAGGGTCCCAATGATTATTCCGTCCCCGTGATTAAGGTCGAAAATCTCCAGGGAGAGATCAAAACGATCCTTTTTAGCTATGCTTGTCATGCCACGGTGATAGGTGATTATCAGTGGTCGGGAGATTATCCCGGTGTTGCACAAATCGAATTGGAAAAATTATCGCCCGGTTCTGTAGCGATGTTTTTTCAGGGATGTGGTGCGGATCAAAATCCATTGCCAAGGGGGACACCGGCGTTGCTTGAACAATACGGGAGGATGCTCGCAATTGCGGTGGACTGCACTCTCCCCGATAATATGAGAGAGCTGGAATCCAGCTTGTATTTCAATTATCAGGAAATCGATTTGAAATTACAACCGCCCCCTGATAAGGCAGAACTTCTCGAAGAATTGCAAAATGGACCCCAACATAAAAAGTTTTGGGCCAGTCATTTGCTGAAACAGCTTGAATCTGAAGGGAAATTGATTGATAAATACTCCTACCCGGTCCAATACTGGAAGTTGGGAGATCAGACTATGGTCGGATTGGCAGGTGAGGTTGTGATTGACTATGCGATCAGTGTGAAAAGGATGCTGGGGCAGGATGTTTTCGTATTTGGATACTGTAGTGAAGGAAACTTGTCATATATTCCCAGCGCAAGGATTATCGAAGAGGGAGGCTACGAAGGGAAGACTGCTCAGTTTTATAAAGGGTTTCCATCACCGTGGTCTCCGGAGATCGAGGTTCAGATTCTAAGGACGGTACAGGATATGTATCAACGTCATCTGGAGTATTCAATGAAATAAGTATTGTTGTGGTTAAAATAAAAATTTTGTGTTATGAAATCTGGTAGTATGTTTTGCAGAGGCTCTTCTTTGATGGTTTTGAAGATTTTCCTCGGTCTCCTGACCGTTTATGCCCCTCCTCAAATGGCGACTGCTCAGTCTTCAAAAGAATTGGGATGGAAATGCGGTATAGCTAAAGTCGAAATAACCCCAAATCAGTCTATGTGGATGGGTGGATATGCTTCGAGAAAGGTCCCATCAAAAGGGGTGCGTCAGAATATCTGGGCCAAAGCAATCGCACTGGAGGATGCCGAAGGCCAAATGGGGGTTATGGTCTCCATGGATCTGGTCAATATCCCGAAATCAATATCAGATCGGATTCGGGATAAACTGGAGACGAAATACAAAATAAACCGTACGCAGATCCTTTTGAATGTGTCTCATACGCATACCGGACCGGAAGTGAGGGATAAGATCTGGGAAATCGAAGAGGTTGAAAAAGAAAAGATCCGAAGCTACGTAGCCCATTTAGAAGAATCTGTCGTGAATCTGGTCGGAAAAGCTATTAATAATCTTGAACCATCAAAATTGTATTCCGGAAATGGACTCACCAGATTTCAGGTCAATCGACGGAATAATGCAGAGAGCGAATTGAGAAGTTACACGGAGTTGAAGGGGCCGAACGATTATGCCGTTCCAGTCATAAAGATCGTGGATATGCAAAATCAAATAAAGGGCATAGTATTCGGATACGCCTGTCACGCTACTGTCCTTTCAGATAATATGATTTCGGGGGACTACCCTGGTTATGCACAGTCGGGTCTGGAATCGATGTATCCCAATGCGACCGCTCTGTTTTTCCAGGGCGCGGGAGGAGATCAGAATCCTCTACCCCGGCGGGAACCACAGTTAGCGGAGCAGTATGGGATGGAATTGGCAGCTGCGGTTTACCGCGTTGTAGAATCTGAAATGCAGGAATTGTCACCAGAACTGTCCATGTCGTATTCTGAGATTAAAATCGGGATGGTGGGAGCACCTCCATGTGGAGAGGAACTGGAAGATATTATCGCAGGAAAATCGGATTATCCCGATTACCTGAGACCGAGAGCTAAAATTCTGCTGGATCAGATCAACGAAGGCAAAGAATTGGCCAAAGATTACCCGTATCCCGTTCAGGTCTGGTCTATAGGTGAGCAGCCCTTGTTTGCCTTTGGCGGCGAGTTATTAGTGGGTTATGTCATAGAGTTGAAACGTATTTTCGGGGATAACATTTTTGTCTTTGGATATAGTAACGATGTGATGGGATACATCCCTACCGTCACCGTGTTGCGTGAAGGAGGCTACGAAGGGAACAGATCTCCTTATTTTACCAGTCCCTGGGAATCTAATATTGAATACCTGATTATAGAGGAAGCTCAGAAGTTAGCCAGGGAGGTTGGGATAAGTCAATAAATCAGTACAACAGAAGTTGAGATCATGAAAAGAAGAAATTTCGTTAAAAAAACATTTTTGAATTCCATTGGAGCTTACTCTGTCATTCAAATGGGTTTGAATAAAGCAGAATTATACTACGATTCAACTACTCCCGATTTATCGGGAGATCCTCTGGTCCGGGTTGTGGATTTGGACGTGAACGAAGCCATAGAGGTTGAATTATCAGATGGAAAGCGAGCAAAACTCATCGTAGAGAAAGTCGATGAAATAAGAGATCCAATATTCAACACCCTGACTGATGCCGTCGTGAGAATAGTGGTGAATGGTGTGAGGCAGGAGGTACACTGTGGCAATTACCGATTACCGGTCAGCATCGGAGGTGTTCAGGTAGACTGTCCTGCTGTAGGTGGTTATATGGAGGACGCAGGTACGGATTGGTGGAAATTGAAAAAGGCGGTACGGCTTCGGCTCTGGCCCGGGGGATCAAAGTGGATCCAGCCCGGTACGTTTAAGTATCCCATCAAACAAAAGTGGATGGCTTCCCGGACCTGGTTTTCAAATGAAGCCATTTCGCCTGCAAGAATGGGCAGCGTGTACTACCATGCTGGTATGGACATCGGTGCCGTGGAGGGACTTGCTGAAGTTGTTGCAGCAACAAACGGGAAGATTATAACGATCGGTGATGAAACGGGTGAAGAAGTTCATCCGGCTGCCAGGCCCCGGTATGATGTGGTCTATGTAGAGGATGATCGCGGATGGTTATATCGGTATTCCCATTTGAACTCCATCGATGCCAAACTCAAAGTTGGGGATCGAATCAAAATAGGACAACGGATTGGGTATGTGGGCAAGGAAGGTTCAAGTGGTGGATGGTCACATCTTCACTTTCATATAGAGAGTCTCCAGCCATCGGGATTGTGGGGAATACAGGATTCCTATGCGTTTCTGTGGCAAGCCTATCTCGAGGAATTCAAGCCGGAAATTGTAGCATTGAGCCGGCCACATGTAAAAACTTTAATCGGATTACCCGTCACTCTGGATGCTTCAAAATCCTGGTCCAAATCAAAAATTACTTCATACGAGTGGACTTTTACGGATGGTACCAAAAGTTCCGGCGCTGTAATAAATCGGGTATATGATAAGCCTGGTACCTATAGTGAAGTAGTCAAAATCACGGATTCGAAGGGTAAGATCGACTACGATTTCCTGATCGTAATGGTATATCCTCAGGCTCAATCCGAAACAACTGAGGTGGTAGCACATTCCATACCTGGTGTACATGTCGCTTATTATCCCACACGCGATATTTATCCCGGCGATCCTGTAATTTTTATATCCCGGGGTAGGGGATTGAAACAGCCGGGAGGGGTGGATGTCTATGATTTCGGGGATGGCTCACCCAAGATTGAGCTTCCTACTAATCTGAGTGATGAACAGCATGCTCCCAACGGTTATGGCACCATCGTTCACCATTTCTCCAGACCGGGGCATTATATTGTCAGGGTGGACCGGACAGATCCAAACTCCGGATATACAGGCAGTCAGCATCTGCACATTACGGTAAACGAAAGGTGACCATATAATATCGCCATTTAATCTGGTATATCACTCAGCGAGCGGTAATTTGCGAAACGCCACTCGCATTGCAACACCTGTTGATTCTATATGAACCATGTTTCCTTATTCCGAGATCTGATAACATGGTTTCCACGGTAGGACGGTTGTACAATACAGATTATGCCAGGAAATGTATGAGGGCGCTCAAAATAATGTTCCTCCATTGGAATCAATTCCTTGATCGTATGCCATTGATGAAGAATAATTTTCCGGTTTGTGGGATTCTATACCTGACGGGAATTATCCAGGGTGTAATTTCAAAAAAAGCTGATAAATTGCTCGAAGACTAAAATTCAGGACAATTAGGAAAATATGAAATTTTACAACTGCATAGGAACGATATTATTATTGCAATTATTAACCGCTATTAATGGTTACGGGCAGAGCACACGATCTGATTTATTAACCTTCGTAGACGATAGTGGGAACAGGACCTCAGTAAAATCTTTGTTCGAATGGGAAATTAAGCGAGGGCAGATTCTGGATAGCATGCAAGCGCTTTTTGGGGATTTTCCCGGAGATCCTTATCTTCCTCCGTTCGATCATACTATTCCGGACCTACCCCCTTTTAATACCGTGATACTCGATAGTATCATTACGAATCAGTTCACCCGCTATAGTGTCCGGTTCACGGTAGCAAATGATGAGGAGGTAACAGCCTATTTATACATACCCTTAGTAAAAGAGAAAAGAACAAGATTTCCGGCAATGCTTGCTTTACATCAAACCGAGGCCATTGGAAAGAAGAGCGTAGATGGCCAGGGACCGTATTACAACCTGGCATATGCAAAAGAACTCGCTCAGCGGGGATATGTGGTCATTGCTCCGGATTATCCAAGTTTTGGAGATCAGAAAAATTATAATTTTAATACGGACAGATACGAATCCGGAGTGATGAAAGCGATATTTAATCATATTCGCTGTATAGATTTTCTACAGGCCAGAACCGACGTGGATCCGGAGCGCATAGGGGTCATTGGTCATTCCCTGGGTGGTCATAGCAGTATGTATGTAGCAGCGTTTGATGCCAGAATCAAGGTAATAGTATCCAGTTGTGGCTGGACACTCAATAGATACTACAATAACTACAATGAGGATATGAGAAAAAAATACGGAAGTAGATGGTGGGGGTATATCCAGGAACGATACGCTCCATTAGCACAAACCAAATATGAGTTAAAGGTTGAACAATTTCCCTTTGATTTTGATGAATTGATTGCAGTACTGGCTCCGCGACCATTTTTTTCAAACTCCCCCATTCACGATGCTAATTTTAATGTCGAGGGTGTCAGGGTAGGTATAGCCAATGCTTCTGCGGTATATCATTTTTTGGATGCTGGTCAGGATCTGCAAGTTCGATATCCGATTGCTTCGCATGATTTTCCACCAATTGTCCGCTATGAGTCTTATGATTTTATTGATAAATATTTGAAACCAAATTGAATGATGGCAAGAAGTATTTTGATTCGTATGAAAGAGATCTGTTATATCAGGGTGCTGGCCTTCATTTTACTTTGCAGCACGGCTACTTTTAGTCAGGCAACGAATGAAAAAGGTTGGAAAGCAGGAGTCGCGAGTGTGATCATTACCCCCGAGGAACCCATGTGGATGGCAGGATATGGGGGAAGGACCCGCCCATCTGAGGGTACTTTAAGTGACTTGTGGGCAAAGGTGCTTGCGTTTGAAGATGTTGAAGGTCATAAGTCAGTGCTGATTACTTTGGATTTGTCTGGAATTCCAAAAACGGTTTCAGACCGGATGCGAAATAATTTGAAAAGCAGGTATGGGCTATCCCGGGATCAGATTATAATCAATACCTCCCATACCCATAGCGGGCCGGTTTTGACCGATGCGTTGCATCATATCTATCCCCTGGATTCTATACAGTTGGATAAGATTAACCGATATACGTTGGGCTTTGAAAAAAAAGTATTGAATTTAGTTGGAGAGGCTCTTGAATCCATGAAGCCAGTAACTCTCTATTCGGGAAATGGAGTTGTCCGGTTCCAGGTCAACCGGCGCAATAACAATGAAGGAACCTTACACGCACAAACAGAATTGAATGGTCCAAATGATTATGCTGTCCCGGTACTCAAGGTAGTGGATTATTCCGATCAAATAATAGCTATCGCCTTTGGTTATGCATGCCACAATACAGTATTGGGAGGGTACCAGTGGTCCGGTGATTATAGTGGATATGCTCAGACTGAATTGGAAAACAGATTTCCAGGGGCTACAGCGTTGTTTTTTCAGGGATGCGGAGGGAACCAGAATCCTTTGCCTCGTCGTACCGTCGAGTTGGCTAAACAATACGGATATGAACTTGCTGCAGCCGTAGAAGGAATGTTGCATGGGAATCTAAAAGAGCTTACTCCTCATTTAAAAACTTCCTACTCAGAAATAAACCTGAAACTAAATGAATTACCTGCCCGAAATGATCTTGTAAAATTTGAAAAGGAATCCTCAGGTCATTACAAAGCGTGGGCAGCTATGATGATTGATAAAATGGATCGAAATGAAACAATCCGGACAACTTATCCTTATCCCATCCAGGTATGGCAAATGGGTAATCAGATGTTTGTGGCATTGGGTGGCGAACCTGTGATAGAATATGCTACCGAACTAAAAATGATTTTCGGAAAGGACATATTCGTATTAGGATACAGCAATGATGTGATGGCCTACATTCCAAATACCAAGATCCTCAGTGAAGGGGGTTATGAAGGGGCCACCTCACAAATGGCATTTGGCTTACCTTCCACCTGGTCTTTTTCAATTGAATCAGATATTATAAATGAAACCATCCGACTGGCAAGAACGATCAATATCGAACCGCTCAACCACGGATTAATAAAATAAATGCTGTGTAAACTCTGGCGCTATAGAAACCCTATATCATCATATAAAGATGGAAGAAAGGCAGGCGTTTTGTATCGACATTTTTTCTGCTATACCTGGGACGTTTAGGACCTGCCTACGCCGTTGCAGACAGGTTCAAGAATACCGGGTATATATGGTTATCAATCGGTAAACTGGATCAATTATAACATCAGAAGGAAATTGATCATTCTTCAATACGTAGCACGCATTTAACGACAGGATCTTAAAGGAAATTAATAATTTCTGTGGTTCACAAGGACCACATTCCCTTGAAGAAATTTGCTATATCTACTTCGGTATTCCCATTCTCCGGGTATTTTACAATCTTAGAGGGCAGTATGGCATCAGATTGCCGATCGCCCATTTTCTGAAATGATAAAACTGGAACCAGAACTCATACGTCTCGCCCAGGATAAAAACGCAGACCAGATTACTCCAATTCATGCGCTTTGGAGCCTCGAGTCACTGGGTAAGTTTGGCGATGATTGCATGGCTCAAGCTTTGGAATCGGAACATACCTCTCTGATACGGGAAGGTATACGTTCTTTGGTGTTTTTTGATCTGGAAATTGCCCTGGTAACAAATCTTATTCTTCCTTTTGTGGATCATCCCAATGCGCAGACCAGAGCTCAGGTTTTGCGAACCCTCGATGAAATGGGGGTTGCCAATTCCACATCGATCGACTTCCTGGTCCGGAGATGACAGGCCAGGGTATGGGTGGTCAGTATAAACGTCGATTTGAAAGATATCTGGCTCGCAAGACACTCGAAAAATAGCTTCTGGTCATTACCAGAGGTATTACCGATTGGTGGAAAGTTGTCGGAATGAAGACGACCGGATCTGTCCTCACAACATACTCAACGGAGGATTTCTCCAAGGGGTTACACCAGTGCAACTCAACATGATACAAAGCAGTCTCACTAATCGGATCAAGAATGTTGGGGACGAGAGCGTTGATGAAAAAGGGCCCCAAAGACGCAAAGACACAGAGGAAATAAGGTGAACGGGTGATTTGGCATAATAATGCGGAGGATATGCATTTACCGCAAAGCCAATGTAAGATCCACGAACCATCCAAACGGATATGCTGAGGCAGGCATATCGCAAATTATCCTTTCCGTTT
>CALEIL010000188.1 GCA_937876435.1 uncultured Bacteroidota bacterium | reverse complement strand
GGGACTCGGGAAAAGGGACTCGGGACAAGGGACACGGGATTAGGGACTCGGGACTCGGGACTCGGGATTAGGGCCTATGGACCAGGGCATCAAACGCGCGTAGCGCCCAAACAGCTTACAGCTCCTCCCACGGCAAACTATCCAATACCCCTTCTTCCAGGATATTTTCGGTATTCTCGCTTACTAATTGCCGGATGGAGTCATAAGGTCCGACGTCCCGGTTCACACCGAGTTTTGCCAGGAACTGGGTCACTAAAGTCAGCAGACCAATTTTCTCTGCCTCACAAGCCAACCACGTTTCCCGTGCGAAATCAATATTTTTCTGATCATCCCGGAGTGGGATGACCTCATCCTGAAATTCACCCCGATAAAACAACATCAGGCAGGTCAAAGAAAATAATATGCGAACAGGCACGGTTTCTTTCAATCGGATATAATCCAATAAGGTGGGCAATAATCTGGTCTTGAACTTGGAGAAGCTGTTGAGCGAAATGTCGAGCAATTGATGGGCCAGTACCGGGTTCCGGAACCTATCCAGAACATCCCGGATAAATTCATCCACTTCCAGAGATGGCAACAGTGGCTCCAGGGTTGGTCTGACTTCTTCCATCAGCAAATCCGTTAAGTACTTTTCAATTTTCTCATCCCTGAGACTTTCATCTACGGTGCGGTAACCGGCCAGATAACCTACGGGGACCAGGGCAGTATGAGCGCCATTGAGTACGCGAACCTTGAGCTCTCTGTATGCGGACAGATCGTCCACAAATTTTACATTGAGGTCTGTTTCTCCAAATTTCAATTCGCTTTGAATGATCGGATGACCAGAAATTATCCAGCTATGATAATATTCCCCCGCGACCATCAAAGCATCCTCGTACCCCGTCCTTTTTCTCAACTCTTCAGCCCTGCCTTCCGGAAAACCAGACACTATCCGGTCGACCAGCGTATTATAAAAATAATTATTCTCAAGAATCCACTTCTCAAATCCCGTATCAAGATCCCAGTGCCGGGCATATTCCAGAACAGCTTTCTGCAGCGCGGTGCCATTGTCTTCGATGAGCTCACATGGCAATATGATGCATCCCCTGGTCGTACTCCCCGAGAAATACTCGAATCGCTCGTACAACCACCGGGTCAATTTGGCGGGAAACTCCGCGGGGGGATTGTCATCCTTTTGATCTCTCTCTGAGAAAACGATGCCGGCTTCAGTCGTATTGGACACAATATACCGCATACCGGGTTGGCGGGCCGTAGCCAGGTAATCCTCCCAGTCCCTGTAAGGCTGAATCGTTCGGCTGACAGATTCTACCAGGTCTATTCTGGTCACAGGTTCCCCGTTCCGGATTCCGTCAAGTACGACGTGAAACAAACCATCCTGTTTCTGTAAACCCGTATATTCCCCTCCTTCGGTGGGCTTGACAACCACTACCGATCCATTGAAAATTGATTCCTTATTGAGCACATCAATCATCCAATCTACGAACCCCCGGAGAAAATTGCCACCCCCAAACTGTAGGACACGTTCAGGATGCAATGTCAATAAATTAGCTTTCTTCCGATTCAGTTTTTTCATTTAAAATTCAATTGTACCGATGTACAGGTGTATCTACTGGCCTATGGCGAAAATGCCCCTTCTCCTCCAAGAAGTTGAAAAGTTATAGAAATATTTGCCAATTTTAGTTTAATTTAGCTAAATCACCAAATAATACATCGTTTTGATGAAAATTAGTATGGACCTGGCTAACCACCACAATTTAATCGGAGAACTTTTCCCGTCCCTTTCACCTCTGGAGGCCTGGGACAGGTATCATCTTTCTCCGGAGCAAATTGATTTCTTCGAAGAAAACGGTTATTTATCCCATATTCAAATGTTGGATGAAGAACAAATCAATCGACTCCGATCCGATCTCGAAGCAATCTCGGACTCTTCACACCCGGGTCACGAACTTTTCTATGAGTTCAATTCCAATGAATCGGGCGATCCGGACAGAGTTCTCTTTCATTCACTGGGTCACTGGAGGATAACTCAAGGTTTCCACGATGTACTATGGAATCCCAGATTTGTGGTCGCTGCTTCACAACTGTTGGGACACAAGACCGTGCGTTTCTGGCACGATCAGTTATTCTCAAAACCCGCGCATCACGGTGGGGTGGTCGCCTGGCATCAGGACTACAGTTACTGGACCCGAACCCGGCCAATGCAGCATCTTACGTGTTGGACAGGACTGGATGACTCATCCACAGAAAACGGCTGCCTGTATTATATCCCGGGGAGTCACAAATGGAACCTACTGGACAAAATCCAGTTGGCCGGAGACATGGATGAAATCCAGGAATACCTCAGTCCTGAACAACAAAAACAGTACGACAAAAAGGTAGCCATCGAGATGCCGGCAGGCTACGGTTCCTTCCATCACCCTCTGATGATGCACGGGTCCTACGAAAACAGATCCAACCGTTCCCGTAGAGCATTTGTAATCAATGTTTTTGCCGATGGGACCCGGTCGGATTCGGATGATCCAATGCTGGAAGGAGTCCCCGTTATTAATAAAGGAGAAATCATGTCTGGAAAATTTTTCCCTGTGCTGTATACACCTCCGGAAAAACCATAACCGATAGTGATGGTTACCTATCGGTAGATGAGGAGGAAGCCAGATTTTTGATCGTCTGGACAGTTTTATTATGGGCTACGTCCAGGCCTTCCTGTTGAAACACCATTTCACCTTCCCGATCGAATACGCTTATTATATTGGAGTGGGAAAAATCGATCGGTGATATCTTTTTATAGTTGACCGCCAGTACGGAAGCAAATTCCCGGGTAGTTTCCTCGTCGGACCTGAGGAACAACCATTGGTCTCCGTCCATCTCATTTTCGGCAGCAAAGACCTTCATACGGGACGGCGTATCGGTTTCCGGGTCAATGCTGACCATGATGTATTGAACTTCATCCCCAAATTCTTCCGGAACCTGTTCCTCGATTCGACGCATATCAGCGACCAGTCTTGGACAAGCAGCCTTGCAGGACGTGTAAATCATCACCATGACCAACACTTTCCCCCGGAGTTCATTTAATTCATAGCTGTTGCTGTCCTGATCCGTCCACAGCCCCGGAAGGTGATAAATCGACATTTCAGGGAGTTCTCCAAATGATTCTACGTTATCAACATTGACAGCTTCCCTGGACTCTTCCCGATCACTGCAGGAAGAAAACAGCATCGCCACAAACCATATCATTAAAATATACTGAATTTTCATTGCTCTATATTTATACTATCTGCGCAGCGAAACCCCAGATTGCGGGAGGTATATCGGGCTTTCATACTCGACCTGAACGCGTATCTCATAAAAGCGGCATAGTTCATCAGATCAGTAGCCCCTAGGGTGCTTGCTCCACAAAACAGGTTATTATCAGAATTTCCTCCTTTTCTCGATTCACTGGAAAGCAGGACCGAACTAAAGTCATAGGTCCACTCCCACACCAATCCGTGGAGATCGTGAATCCCGTATATATTTTTCATCCCGGTGCCCACCGGATTGAGAAATGTTTTCGGGCTTTCATACCAGGATAGGATATATTGGTTGTATTCCTTTTCTGCCCGGGCATCCACCTGATCTTCCCTCGCCATAGCGGCATTTTCCCATTCATCCAGCGTAGGCAGACGATTTCCTTCCCAGGCACAATAAGCCTTGGCGGCAAACCATGAAACGTTGGTTACTGCCGCCCGCGGATCAGCCTGGCCCAGATCAAGAGGCCCAGCCCAATGGTTGAGATAGGCCTCATCCGCATACAATTTAATGGGTTTATCTTTCTGCCATTTTTCTTCTTCCCGGACAAAATCGAGAAATTCTGCATTTGTGACCGGATATGGATCCAGCAGGAAGGTTTCTACTTCTACCGGAACATCCGCTTCACCGTACAATGGGAAATACTCACCTCCCTTTACCTCGACCATAGGAATTCCCTGCCCGGAAAGTTGAGTGGTCATCAACCCCATCATACATGCTATATACCCCCAAAAAGTAATTAGTGCACCAAATCCTATATTCCTATAGGTATTTCGGCATCTTTTTCGCCAGCTCTTCATCTTCATAAGCCTTACGTAGGCCCCACTATGCGCGGTTATGCTTCTTTGATCTGACAAAAAATATTTTGAAATACCACTATAGGAACCTACAATTCGGTGCACTAATTTCATCGCTTAACTTTTAGCTCTCTCTGCTTTTACCATATCAGGCGTCACTTCCACGGGTTCGTTGTCAAATTCATGGGTGATGTAGGTCAATACGCTGGCTATTTCATCATCCGTGAGGTTTTGTCCGGGCATAATGCTGTTGAAGGTTTCGCCATTCACGGTTATCTCACCACTCAACCCATGCAATACGGTACTGATGGCCCGGTTGATATCCGCATTGAGGTAGTCCGAGTTGCGAACTGGAGGAAAAGCACTGGCCAGACCATTTCCGTCAATCTGATGACAGGCTGCACAGGTTCGTTTGTAAACATCCTGTCCAAACTGGATGCGCTCATCCAAATTGGATGCGACCACTTGCTTATCTGGCCCCGATTTACCCCCTGGTAATGTCTGAATCGCCCCCCCTTCGGGTAGGTATATTCCTTCCATTTGAGTCCCGGTAAAAATTTTATCCACGTCATCACCGATCACATTGAGCATACCAAGCGCTCCCTTGTTGAATGCTCTGAAGACAGAATTGTCGACCAAAACCACCGTTTGTGGTACTTCCACCTTAAATTCCACGATGGCCGCTCCACCAGCCGGGATCATGGTCGTTTGCACATTTTCATTGACCAACGTGCCCCCTTCGACGTTAACTCTGTCAAATATTTCTCCGATCGCGTGAAAGGATGACACCAGATTGGGCCCACCGTTCCCGACGAACAACCGGATGGTCTCTCCTACCTTCGCGGTGAGCGCATTTTCGTTGTTCAAAGCCCCGACCGAACCGTTGAATACGACGTAGTCCGGATTCTCCTGAATAGCCTTGGTCATATCAAAAGCCTGTAGACCACGCTCTCCGTAGGAACCTTCAGTATAGAAATCTCCCTGCATGATGTAGTACTCCCGGTCCACTGGGTCCAGTCCACCTTCGGGTTCTACCAGGATCAATCCGTACATCCCGTTGGCGATGTGCATACCCACGGGAGCTGTAGCACAGTGGTATACGTACAAACCCGGATTGAGCGTCTTAAAGGAAAATACGATTTCTTTGCCCGGTGCTACGAAGGAGGATTCCGCTCCCCCTCCAGGACCGGTCACGGCATGGAGGTCGATGTTGTGGGGTAGTTTGTTGTTGGGGTGGTTTTGCAGGTGAAATTCCACTTTGTCTCCTACCCTGGTTCTTATGAAACTACCAGGGACTGTGCCTCCGAAAGTCCAGTACAGATATTCCGTACCATCGACCATGGTACCTACTTCTTCGATAATTTCGAGTTCCACTTTAACCCGCATGGCTCCCCGGTCACCTACCGGTGCGGGTACGTGGGGTGGAGAGGTCAATTCCGCTTCCATACTCCCCTCTACCCTGATCTCAGTGGTATCTTCCTTTTGGGGTTTTACGTCACACGAGATCATAAACAGCGTCGCCATAAGGATGAATCCGACCTGTATCCAACCTTTGTTTTTGTCTGTCTTCAATAGCTTCTTCATAATTCAATTTTATAGGTTTTATGGTATCAATTTTGTCTGGTTGACCCAGGTCTTATCAGCCTGATTTCAGATAACAAAGTTACGAAAAATAAACTATACCGGATATCTATATCCTTTATTATTTTCCGACATTTTATCGGCCGTTCCCAAAATAATCATTTCCTGGAAGTATTCTAATAACTTAGCCAGGATATGGCAATTACTTTAAAAATTACAGGAAATAAACAGGTAGAAACTCTTTCTATTCAATGTCTTATCCGGGACCAGAATTGACCAAAAATCTACCGGATTGTCAGCACTATTTTGCCTTTGTTCAGATTGGAGAACATGAGAGAATGGGCTCTGGCGATCTCCTCCCAGTTCAAAGATTGAAAAATGTGGGGTCTGATTGCTCCAGTGGCCATCTGGTCACCGAATTTGCTCAAAAAACCTGAAACCAATTCTCTTTTGTATTCCCTGCTCCGGGATCTCAGGGTGCTTCCCAGGATATGTAACCTACGCCTGATAATGGATGCGATGTTGAGATCTTCCACCTGGACACCGCCGAGGAAACCCAACATAACCATTTTGCCGTCTAAACTAAGTGCCCTGAGATTATCTTGAAAATTCGATGCTCCCACAAAATCCACGATGCCGTTCACTCCCTGTTGACCGGTCCCGCGCTGTATCACATCGAGAAACGATTCACGCTGGTAATCGATCACCTCATCATAGCCTGCCTCCAGGCAAAATGACCTTTTCGCGCCGGAAGCCGTCCCCCATTTTTTGATATCAATTCCCTCCATCAACCGGATAGCAGCGCTTCCTACCCCCGAAGCTGCAGCATGGATCAGTACATGATCCATCTCAGTGACATCCATCAGGACAAACAATGCCTGATAAGCGGTCAGAAAAGCTTCCGGTATGGCGGCTGCTTCATCCCAGGAAAGCGTATCAGGTTTTTTCCATATCATCCCCTGATCCATCGTACAATAACTGGCGTATGCACCCCCATCCACCAAACCGCACACCTCGTCTCCTGTTTTCCACCCGGTGACATCCTGACCCAGTTTACATATCTTTCCACTGCATTCCAG
>CALEIL010000187.1 GCA_937876435.1 uncultured Bacteroidota bacterium | reverse complement strand
AGGGTCTCGTACTTCAAAATTTTCCTCCAGTAAGCTCTTAGGGCCGCAGAATCTGCAGGAAAATCCAATTTTTCCGGGTCTCTTTCCAGATCTTCCTTGATATGGTACTCAAAAGGCTGGCTTAGGAGTTCGCCATACATATTTTCAGCCCTTTCAAAGGCTTTCTTATAACTTTGGTAAGAATTCTTGAAAAAAGCCAGGTCAAAAGTTTTGATCTGATCATCGAGTTGTACAAGACTGGAGCGGAGTCCTTCCACTTCCTTACCCGTAAAAAACTGTTTTCTGCCGTCCAGGGACTCCAGATACAGGTCAAACACTTTCTCGGAATACGAGTCGTCCAGCGGTTGAGGTGAGATATGGACATAGTTCAGGAAAGTAGTTATTCCTTTGATGATCACCTGCTCACGTGACATTTCATCCAGGTTGTCTCCGTCAAACTGGTTGTATACATAGCCTCCCAGCACGATCACCAGCAATACCAATCCTCTTATTATCATTTTATTCAATTTAGAAGTTCTTTTTGTTTAAAAGATCAGAACGCACTTAATAGTTCATTGGAACGGTCAGATATATCATGAAGTTATTGAAATATCAAAGTTAATAAGAAAATTATTCCTTTTTTCTCTCACCTTGCACCAAATTCAGACGCCAATAAAAAAACCGGTTGCATGATTTCATACAACCGGTTTTAAATTTTTCATTCTACAAATATTGCTATAACTCGGATATTTCTTATAAAAATGGTGCGATCACCAGGGCTACTACCGACATCAACTTCAACAATATGTTGAGAGAAGGACCGGAAGTATCTTTGAACGGATCACCCACGGTATCTCCTACCACAGTCGCTTTGTGTATATCAGATCCTTTCTTGTGAAGGACACCGTCAATTTCTACTCCCTCTTCGACCATTTTTTTGGCATTGTCCCACGCACCGCCTGCATTGGACTGGAAGAGCGCCATCAAAACGCCCGTGGCGGTGACACCTGCCAATAATCCTCCCAACATTTCAGTTCCAAAAACAAAACCTATAAGCACTGGTGACAAAACTGCTACCATTCCAGGCAGCACCATTTCCCGAATGGATGCCTTCGTGGAGATTTCCACGCATTTATCGTATTGAGCTTTGCCGTCTGCTTCATGAAAAACACGCTGATCCTCAGCGCTCCAGTTTTTCATTTCTATCCCCTCGTTTTTGTTCATTACATTGAGTGCAGCCCGCAGTTCTGGTATGTCCTTGAATTGTCGTCGAACCTCTTTGATCATGTCCATGGCTGCTCGTCCTACAGCGTTCATCGCCATGGATGAAAACAAAAATGGTAACATGGATCCGATCAGGAGTCCGGCCATGACTCGGGGCTGAGCGATATCGATCGATCTCAGTCCGGCGGTTTCCATAAAAGCCGCGAACAGGGCCAGCGCGGTCAAAGCAGCCGAACCGATCGCAAAACCTTTACCAATAGCCGCCGTGGTATTTCCTACCGCATCGAGTTTGTCCGTTCTTTGTCTTACCTCTGCAGGAAGATCCGACATTTCAGCAATTCCACCGGCATTGTCGGCGATCGGGCCGTACGCATCGACGGCCAACTGAATTCCCATATTGGAAAGCATTCCGACTGCTGAAATTGCAATTCCGTACAAACCAGCGAAGTGATAAGAACCCATAATGGCCACCGCCAGGATGAGGATTGGAATAGCAGTAGACTGCATTCCCACTCCGAGACCGGCGATGATGTTGGTAGCAGGTCCGGTCGCGGATTGTCTGACGATGCTGTTCACGGGGCCCGTGCCGGTGCCGGTATATTTTTCTGTGACAAAACCTATCAACAAACCAGCGACCAATCCAAAACAGACCGCCCAGAATACTCCGATGTTGTTGTACGTATTATCGTGATAAGTCCACGAATCGGGCATAATATTGGAAATCACTATATAAGTGATGATCAGCATAAGTCCGGCGGATATCAATTCTCCTACATTGAGGGCAGTTTGGGGATTTCCTCCTTCTTTTACCTTCACAAAGAAGGTACCGATAATGGAAGTCACTATGCCAATACCAGCCAGGAGCAAAGGCAACAGTACCGCATTCAATCCGCCAAATGAATTGCTCAGCTCAAATCCGGAAATACCCAGGAAGGCTGCGCCCAACACCATGGTTCCCACTATGGATCCCACGTAAGATTCGAAAAGGTCAGCTCCCATACCGGCGACGTCGCCTACGTTATCACCCACGTTATCTGCGATCGTCGCAGGATTCAAAGGATGATCCTCAGGGATCCCTGCTTCGACTTTGCCTACGAGGTCAGCCCCCACATCGGCAGCTTTGGTATAGATACCGCCACCAACACGGGCAAACAAAGCGATAGAGGAGGCGCCAAATGAAAATCCGGTCAATACCTGAATTACTTTGGCTGGAGCCCAGCCCATATTGGAATAGATTATATATAATACCCCCAATCCAAGGACTCCCAGAGCTACCACGGCCAATCCCATCACAGATCCACCGGCAAATGCCACTTCAAGCGCTCTTCCAAGGCTGGTTCGGGCCGCGTGGGTGGTGCGGACGTTGGCTCTGGTGGCCACCTTCATACCTATGAATCCTGCCAGGGCAGAACACACCGCCCCGATGATAAAAGACATCGCAACGAGCGGATGGGATCCTTCTGAAACAGTCCCACTGTATAGCAACAAAGCTGCCACGATCACCACAAAGATGGCCAATACGCGGTATTCCGCCTTCAGAAAAGCCATCGCACCATCGGCAATGTTTTTCGCAATCCTGGCCATAGTATCTGTACCCACCTCCTGTTTGGACACCCAGGAGGATTTCCAAAACATATAAATGAGTCCCAACACCCCAAATACAGGGATAATATACGTAATTGTTTGTCCCATATAGATAACAGATTTTGACGATTAAATTTTAAAGTCGGTAAAAGTACCACTTTATTTGGGGTTGTGCAAGGAAATAAAATTTATGCTTTTTGCTAAAAGAGAAATGATCGGTTAATAATTTCATCCAGATAACAGGAAGCTTTGAAATCCAGTTCTATACCCACTGATAATCAATGAAATACATACTTTCACAGCCTTATGATATCGGTTTATCTGGCCTGATAATAAAACAACCGTTGATAACTCTTTCTTTCTCCATTTTCGGACCTGTAAGCCCGAAAAGCGTAATAACCGGAAGAGGGGGCCAGAAAAGATACCCTTTGTTGTCCGGGTTGTATGGATCCCGTTTGCATTGTTCTGCCCCACATATCCAGGATATCATATTTCAAAGACTTGTTTTCCCCATTTCTGATGATCAGGTCCTGTTGTACTAGGGTATTGATCAGTTCCAGATTAGCTTGTACCATCTCCCGCGTATTGGTCGTCACGCAAAGCAGGTCCTGAATGAGATTGAGTCCGGTATCGAGTACCTGTATAAGGGGATCCCGGTACAAAGGTATATCCTGGTAAATATTGGAATGACCGCCTCCTTTAAACGTATACAGATAGGAATCCACGCCGATTTCGGTCAATCGTTGATCGATGGGCTTACTCCCGTACAATTCAATAAACCCGCTCGCCAGTCCATGATCGTAAAGCACCACATCATCCTGGTCACCGTGCAGGGAGATCAAAGGAGTCTCACCGGCATCGATCCAGGCGGTATCGTATATTCCTCCACTGAGATTGAGTCCGTACGCGATCCGATAATGTTCTGAATCCGATTCCCAAAGTCCGTTATTATTATCAAATGCTGTCGCCATAAACTCAGGCAACTCATCTTCCGCATCGATGTAGAGCCGATGGAGCATGGCAATAGCTCCCGCAGAACCTCCTCCTACGACCAGATTGCCGACGTCCACCGTTGGGAAATCACCCTTTCCATTCTCGGCCACGACAAATTCAATCGCAGACTGCAAATCGTGCATCGCCTTTACCGCCACATCGGTGATCCCATTCACCGTAGGTATCCCTCCCAGGACATAGGACCAGGTTCTGTACCCAATAGACGCCACCACAAATCCTTTGGAAACCATCATTCTGGCGATTTCTTCCATACCGCTTTTATTCCCCAGTTCGGAGATGAAAGATCCACCATGCATCAGAATCATCATCGGCTGGATTTCATGCGTATTGTCCCTTGAATAATACAGATCGAGATACAGATCTATGGAATCGATGTATCCTGTCGGTTCAACAGCCCGGCCGTATTTGAGTTCCACTTTTTGGACCGAAGTGAATTGGTTGTCCGTAAACAATGCATCGCAGTAGTCCTGGGAAGCGCCATAGTTTATTCCGGTCAATACCATCAATCCACACAAAAAATATCTGTAGAAGTTGTGTTTCATATTATATTTCAATTCTATTCATGTTCCTTACCCAATTCATTAAGTCTTACGCTTTCCCATGTCTGTCCAATCAATGGAATTCCTGAAGTATTTAATACACCCCCATGATTCTCCGCA
>CALEIL010000186.1 GCA_937876435.1 uncultured Bacteroidota bacterium | reverse complement strand
TTTCTCGCCATGGTCGCCGCGATTTCGCCGCGCTTGCCCCCAGCAAAGTTGGCGGGTGCGGCTCACTGCGTACGCTGCGTGAAACTAAAATGAGCTGTCGGCTTCCTGCTGTCATTTATTTAAAGTCGGAGCGCCCTGGGGCTGCAGAGCCCCAGCTCTGCACATCATTACGGATTTGATCCGCACTCAGAATGTGGTATAATTGGGACCGCAGAGCCCCAGCTCTGCGCATCATTACGGATTTGATCCGGAATCAGAATGTGGTACAATTATTTTGGTATTACATCAAAATAAATATTCTCAGTATAAGAGTGTTCTCAATATGAGATATTGTTAAAATGTCAAAATATTTTACAGATACTTTGTGATAGTGCAATATTTTTTATACATATAGGCCATAAAGGAATTTTAGTTAAGGTCCAATATGCCATTGACCGCTCATAATGAGATAAATGTATTAATTATCACAAGCGTCCAAAATAAAAAATGGACATGGTAAAGTTTTCCCTAACTTAGGGTTTGAAACCAAAACAAAAACCATGTCCAAATCTAAGATAAGTATTTTCGCACAAATGTTGGGGTTGATTAACCGTTCCAAGTTTTCCAAAGTAGTAAAAAAGCATAATACGGACAAGTTCAGTAAAGGAATTGATACCTGGACCCATTTTGTCAGCATGATGTTTATGCAGCTGGCAGATGTGAGTTCATTGAGAGACATCAGTCATGGCATCCGTAGTGCCTCTGGCAATCTCAATCACCTGGGTGTAACCAAAGCTCCAAGTAAGTCTTCGCTGAGCTATCGGAATAAGCAGCGCACCTATAAAGTGTTTGAGGATCTTTACTTTGAATTGTTAGAAAGCTTAGAACCCTCACTTCAACGCAGGCGTCAATATGCCAGCAGACTTAAGCGTAAGATTTTTATCATGGATGGTAGCATCATCCCTCTTTGCCTTTCCCTGTTTAATTGGGCAAAATTTCGAACAAAGAAAGGAGCTATTAAGATGCATGCTGTGCTTGATTACGATCTGGGGCTACCCAATTATGCCTATATTACAGATGGTAAAACACACGACATCAACCCTGCCAGAAACCATACTTTTCCTCCAGAATCAGTCATCGTGGTGGATCGTGCCTACGTGGACTTTGAATGGCTTAATAATTTGGACAGCAACCGGGTCACATTTGTCACCAGGCTGAAAAAAAATGTAAATTTTGAAATAGAGGAAGAACTGCCAGTCAACGAAAAACACGAACACATACTTAGTGACCAGATCATAAGACTGACCGGTGATGAAACCAAAAACATGTACCCGGGAAAGATCAGAGTGATCGAAGTTTATGACCCTGTAAACGACCAGACACTCGTTCTGATGACCAATAATTTAACTTGGACAGCAGACACCATTTCCCAGCTATATAAGGCCAGATGGGATGTGGAGGTGTTTTTTAGATTCATTAAGCAATTATTCCGTGTGAAAACTTTCGTGGGCACTTCTCCCAATGCAGTACGTATCCAGCTATGGTGCTCTTTGATTGCCATGTTGCTGCTGAAATATCTCAAGAATAAGGCAGAATATAAATGGAACTTATCAAATCTGGTTACCTTACTTCGGGTACACCTTTTTTCTAAAATTGACCTATGGGCCTGGATAAATAAACCGATATTGGAAAAGGCGAATTCACCGCCTGAGATTACTTTATTTGATCAATAATGGGGTGGTTTTTAAAAATAAGGCATTTTCAGACCTATTCTATTGGTTTTGAAGGGCCATTTTTATGCCAGAAATTTATTTTGGACAGATGTGAATTCACTTCAATAAAAAGCAAAACCTTGCCGTGCTAATCTTTTTGCTTTTCTGTGGAACGTTCGGTTTTAGTCAGAAATACTGCGGTACCGAAGTAACAGGCTCCAACTTAGACTTGCTATCCCTGCCATGTATCAATATGGATATCGATGAAGTTCCAATCAAAACGATACGCGTCACTTTTCACATCTTTCAAAAAGATGATGGGAGCGGAAACATTCAAAATGATAGTGAAGGAAATAATTACCTCGATGACATTGCATGGAGTATGAATCATTACATGATAAACCTGCCAATGTTTGATTACACGACCTCATCGCCTTACTACACCGACTCCAAAATTCGATATGAGGTCGTCGATACCCACTTTTGGAAAAATACTGAAATGTGGAAAAAAGGAAACTATAAAACCTCTGCCAAAGGAGATTCGCTCTATGATTTTATAATGTCCCAGCCTATTCCCTATAAAACAACCTCAGTTCACCTTTTTATGCCTGGTAATTTTCCCGGGATAGAGCAGGATTTTGGTGGCGTCGCCTGTGGGTTACAATGCAATAAATGGTCTACAGCGATAGGCGTATATTACAAATTCATCAACAGTTCGTCTTCGAACCGCAATCATTGGGATCCGGCTAAGGTTTTTCGACATGAATTAGGACATAACTTTGGGCTTCTTCATACATTCGATCATAATGAAAATTGCAGCGATACACCTCCGTTAAATGTTTGGAGCACCAATAACATGATGGATTATGGGAGTCAACAATCATTAACACAATGCCAACTTTCTCAAATGCATAAATGGCTTGAAACCAATACGGACATTGTTAAAAGTGGTTTACCAGATTATTCCATATCCGGGCAGGTAGAGTGGTCTGGCGGGGGTACTGCCTTAAACAATTCCAATTTTGTACCGGAACGAGATATTGAAGTTGAAATTAATGCACCCGGTGAAGCCTATTTCACATGGACAAAAACCGGTGGTAGCGGTCAATGGTGGGCTAATGCCGGAGGGTCTTTTGCAGAAATTGATATAGGGTCTACAAATCAAATCGTCTTTAAAGTAGAAACAGAAGCAAATTGCAACGAAATCACCGAATACTTTGACTTCAATTACACTGGAAGTTTTTATAATATTTATCCAAATCCAATGGGGCAAATGCTTCATGTAGAAATAAACAAAGAGAATCATACGTATAGTTCAAGCATAAACTTTAACAACACTTCACATCAGATTAAAATATATGATCAATATAAATCATTAAAATTACAAAAGAACCTAAATATGGACTCCGGATCTCATCATATTAACACCTCCGATTTGCAAAATGGTCTCTATTTTATAGAATTACAAAATCAGCATTTTTCCAAAGTATTTAAAATGCAGAAATTATAATCCATGCGACTCACTACACTCATTTCTCTGACATGCCTCTCATTTTTTTTTCAGCAAGTACAAGCTCAAAATGAAGGGGTCGAATGGGCTCCGATAGGAGCCACCTGGCACTATGAGGTGAGGTATGCCTTTAGTCCTGTTGTCAATTGTCTGGCTCTGGAAGTAGTAAAAGACACGATAATCAATGATATAACAGCCAGGTTTATCGAGGGCAAGCTATACCAATTCGAAGAGGATACTATCCCAGCAAC
Organism: uncultured Bacteroidota bacterium; assembly: GCA_937876435.1. Lineage (GTDB taxonomy): Bacteria > Bacteroidota > Bacteroidia > Chitinophagales > Saprospiraceae > Membranihabitans. The sequence continues at coordinate 5,663 of CALEIL010000186.1, read as the reverse complement.
AGATGTATATGATCAGGGCAATATAATTCTTCATCAAAAAGGAGACTCCATTTACTATTACAGAGAAAATAAATTTGAACTTCTGTATGATTTCAGTCTGGAAGTAGGAGATACTATGAACATTGTCACCCCTGCACCCTATAATCCCAATTATGTGGCGGATACCATGATACAAATAGTTATCGATTCCGTAGAAAAAGTAGTGGTGGGAAATGATACCCTTAGAAAGCAGGTATTTCATATGACATCCAAGTTTGATTCATATTACGGCTTCAGCGGAACATTTATTGAAAAAATCGGGGATCTTTACTTTTTACTGCCAGTGGATGATCTGCTTTGTGATAATTTCTGTCCACTCCCTCTCCGATGCTACCAGGACAATAGTCTTTTTTACAAACAGTGGGAAGTAGAGTGTGACGCGACCTACTTAATGACATCTACTCAAAATAATTTACCTCTCTCCGAAATCCGCCTATATCCCAACCCGGTGTTTTCCGGTTCGGGACAGTTATCCATCGAAGGACCTGACCGTTTTACCTGGCGATTACGCGACATTCATGGAGGAACGTTATATCATTCTACCCGGGAGTCGTCAGGCAAGGAGACCGCAGCACTCCCCTCCGGCCTCTCACCCGGAATGTACCTGGTTGAGATACAGACGGGAGATCAGACTTATGTCCGAAAATTAATCGTGAATTGATTTAAGCCTTGTTTTAGCATGAGTAATTAGCTATCGGCTGTCAGCTGTCGGCTATCAGCTTTGAGCTTTGAGCTTTGAGCTTTCAGCTTTCAGCTTTCAGCTTTTGAAACTATGCTACTCTTACTTCTCCCTCTGCGTGAAAATAAAAATCTATAGCTGTAGAATATGGGGTTTTTCATGATAGATCATCCCTGAAAATGGTTACTTGATCACCATCACCCCACCGGCTGTTGTCTTTATCACACCCCGATCCGTCTCATAGGTTATCTGTACCGTATATACACCCGGTGCGATGCGCTCCCAGATCTGCGCAGTCGCTGCCTCACTCTCCGTTCTATACAGCTCCCCGCCCCACTTGTCGAAGAGCCTGAATTCTGTGATATTTATTGCACAGGATGAGAAAAATTCCAACCGATCGTTGATCCCATCCCCGTTGGGACTGATGGCGTTGGGAATGGAAACCGTGCATTCCTCATCGCACTCCCCGCCTTCAACCACGTCGATACTTCCGACAAACACGCAATCCGCTGACCGGATCAAAAAAGGATACCGGCCGGGGATATCCACCACCAGACTTCCCGAATCAGTGCCATCCTCCCATCCGAATTCCCATTCCCCCTGGTCCATGGGCAAATCGACCATCAATCGCTGCCCATCGCACCTCTCCGCTGCATAGGAAAATTCTGCCGATGGATCAGCCGTTTCTACCACGCTGATCGTCTTTTCCGCATAGCAATCTTTCTGATAACCCCGGAGCGTAATTTCCTCTTGCTGCCAGAGCTCGATGTCCTCACCCGGATAGTACATTATCCCATCCCAACTTACAGAGTCCAGACCAGCTACCGGAATAATTGCAGACTGTCCTTCACAAATCGTGATCCGATCCTCCGGATAGGTTTCTGGCAATATCACTTCCGGTAATACTATAACCTGGAACTCTCCCAGGTATATACAGCCTTCCTGTCGGGCTTCCACCGTGAACGGACCACTTTCCTCACCCGATATCGTGGTCGAATCGCCTGTATCTCCATTCCACCACCTCACCTCATCGTACTGCCTCGGCTCCAGTCCGATCCGCATCGTCGATCCGCCACACAGCCGCACCGGGTCGATTCGCAACTCCTGTACGGAAGCCTCTTCCATCACGATCCGTGCCGTATCCTGACACGAAGCCGACCCGGTCATAAGCTCGTAGGTCCCCGCGTCATCCACCGCAGGGTCAAAAATGAGCTGGCCGTCTGCACCGGACAACGCCGGTGAAATCTTATAGCTGTATTCCTCCGGCAGCGACAGGACTTGTTTCAAATCGATTGGGGATCCATCACCGCAGTATCCGATCGTCGTATCCCGACCGGCGATCCCTTCCACTTCCTGCTCCAGCACCGTGATGGGAATCGGGATACCGCAGTCACCCTGAGCCACAACGACGGAGTAATCCGTCATACCGTCGGCACTGATCCAGGTGGAATCACCGGTGCTGCCATCCCACCACTCGATCGAGGTGTAACGGCCCGGTGGAAATCCAATCAGCTCACGGCCGCCCGGACAAAGCGTCACCGTATCCAAGTCGGTGTTTTCCAATTCGGCCTTCAGCGACTCCACGCTCAGCACGGCCGTATCCGCACAGTCCATCCGCTCCAGAATATACAGGTATTCCCGATCGGCATCCACGCCCGGGGTGAACACGGTACCGCCTTTGGACAGCGACGGTTCGATCCGGCCGTCCTTCCTCACGCCGGGACTCAGGTAATCGGTCAGCTCCAGCGGTCCACTACCCGGACAATAGGCCACCGCCGTATCCCGACCCGCCCACACTTCATCGGTCTCCAACTGAAACACCGACCACGACGTCGTGCTATCTTCCCCCACGTGCATCGTCGTCATCACCACCCGTTCCTTCTCGTCCGGATCGGTCCAATCCGCCCGGTAGCGAAGGCTGCGCAGATATTCTTTTATCTTGGCTTCATCGTTGCCATACGTATTACGCCACACGTAACGGCCCGGGGAAGGATGATCCAGTTGTTCCGGGAAATCCTCCGAATAGATCCGCTCTTCCGGCAACAAGGGATCGTCGTAATACTTCAGCCGGAAGGAAATGTAGTCCACCACCCCATCACAGATATAGAGCTCCACGTCATCCATGAGCGGCACTACCTTCTGGCAGGTGGTCAGCGTATCGAAATAGCCCGCCGTGATATGTCCGCTGGAATTGTCGCCATCCAGGTCGATCCGGAGCGGGGAACGGCGGAAGTCGGTTGGATGGGCCGAACTGGCCCGAGCGTTTATTTGGTCAATTTCAGGGCAGACTTCTTTCACACTTCCTGATTCTACATCGATCATCATCCTGGATTTGACTTCACCACCTGCATACCCCAGGCTAATTAACTGTAAAGCCCCACAGGCTGGAAAGTAAATATGCGAATCACCAATGCCCACCATTTCAGGATAATTGAATTCTATATAAGCAGCTTCATCTAATACCGGATCCCAAAGCACGATATTATTATCCCGGTCATCACCATATGATCCTCCCTGTACCAGGTAACTCCCATCCGGAAGCTGACCATCGATGCCCGGAAAGCCGGTTCGATCTTCGATGATACCCTCTTCCGGCACGGAAACAGCCGTCAAATGACGGAGATCGATCTGCCTCAATATAGGGGGACGAACCTGATGGTTACTCCAGAGAATTTTTCCTTCCTCATTAATAGTGAACCAATTTAAACCACTGTCATCCACGCCAAACGTCGAAAAGGGAACAGCTTTTTCCACCCTGTCCCGGACAATATTGTAAATCAAAAAATAGTGGGATCCGGATAAATATAACCTGCCATCCGGGTGAAAACTGATATCATAAATAACAGAATTGTACTCATTATTGATTTCACGAAAGTCATGAATTTCTTCGTCGTTGCAGTTTCGGATATCAAAAGTATTTAACCAGGTTCCACCTACGATTTTATACATTTGCTGCCCATCTGCATTATGAACTACAAGTAAGCAAATCAATGTCAAGTATGATCTGATCAATCGGGAATGCATATAACAGGTATTGTGAAATAAAGAAAAAATAGAAGCACACGGATTATTGCACCGTGTGCTCCTCACTTTCACTCTACTTACTCATCTACAAACTTTTCAATATGGACACTCCAAATAGTTGATATCATTGATATTCCCGGTAGTATTCCCAAGATGATACATATAATAAAAGTGGGATATCTGATCCGGACGTAAGATATTGAACCTATAATCCTCGTATACCGCACTAGGAGGCTGTGGGGTGATTTTGATATCATAGGTCATTTGTTCATCAATCTCGATCGGCTCAAAATCGTTCCAAACACCTGAAACAGTAACATAACTTTTTGTTGTTCCATCATCAAATTCTATTTGATATGAATCTGCATCCCCGGCATACTTTTCAATTGCAACTTCTGCATAGCATGTCCCGTCGGGTTCGGGTGCAGGGCACTCGAAGTGAAAGTCTTCGTTGAAGTCTATACCCGGTCCTGAAAAGGAATAAATCGTTTTCCCTCCCCAGTCGGGATCCACGATCAGATTACCCATGGTGCTCCCGGTAGGGTTATCAATGGGTTCTATTTTAAAGTCATAGTATTCGGCTCCGCTGATCGTCATATTGAAATCATCGTTGTCCACCATCAGCACCGGGCCATGTACCACCGTCGATGTATTGGCTTCATAAACGGTGACGCGCGCTGTGTCAGCAGGTCCATAGATCGATAATTCCACATTAATGCCACAGTTGTAAGACGATCTCAGGGCGAGTCGATTCTGACGAACACCCGGCGCATGGGCCGAACTGTCTATCCAGGTTTTGATGTAATTGGATTCCCCTTCCCGGAAGTTCAGGGACTCCACGTAGACTTGTTTCTCTTCCGGGGTCATTTCGGTGAAGATCTTGCCTCCCGACATAGCTATCCTTTCTTGTTCAGGATGTATCGGATTGCCCTTTTCACAGGAATATAGATAACAAATCATCATCACAGCCAATGTGTATTTCCAGAAGGAGAAGAATATTTTATTCCGAATCTTGAGGGGGGGGGCAAAATATAAATTGGGTTTTTTCGATAAACTCCTATTACTTTGCTTCTGAATTATACTGATTTTCATAGTGCTTTTTTTAAAATATTGAGAATAAACAAATAAGGTATAGCCACCGGGCATACCATAGGAATTAGTTGAATGTTTGCAGAACAGAACACTAAGAAGTCCTACTTGCCTACAACATAAAACTATCTGCTCGACCTATCAAAACTTTCCTCTTAAGAGCTATACCCACGGGGATCAAAAAAAGGTCAAGCCCATATTAAGAATTAATTTCCATTTGTACAAATATTTTAGGCTATTTTTATCGCTTGATGCAATAATCTATATATGCGTACGCCATAAACTGGAAATAAGCCCAATCATTTTATACTTTGTTAGAAATAAATCAATATGATTATATTTTTATAACACACATTCTGACATATTGCGACAAATTTCTTTGAGCAGTCCGTTCATACTCCGGAATATACCCCACCATAATTTGCGGGATACCTCTACGCTTTGCTCCTGTTATGGTGTAATTGCAAGAAAAAAAATGAAGTAGGACATAAAACGGTTTCTGTGGAATTGTTTCACAGAGATAGACCGAGAATTCACAGGGGTACACAGGGTATTTGAAAGTCTCCAAAGGTAAGAAATCCAATACAACTACCCTTCACTATGTATTGTTGCTAAGTCCAATTGGTAATTGAAAATTCGTAATTCGTCATTGTTCCGTGGTCCTCTGTGAAATAATTTGAGAGATTTACCTACCTGAACAGGTAGGCCTGCCTTTGCTGCAGCGTCAGCAGACAGGCGAGAAGTAGCGCCCCGGCGACGGTCGACCCGGTCGCCGAGGCTGCCGGCGTACGGCGCGAGCAGGAGCATGAACACGAACTGCAACCCGCCGACC
>CALEIL010000185.1 GCA_937876435.1 uncultured Bacteroidota bacterium | reverse complement strand
TGTCAAAAAAGATGAAGAAAAACATGATATGTATTTAGATTTTCGTGCACTAGATAGTCGGGGACCCTCAGACCCCCGAAGGGCAATTACTATCCAATTAAATTTTTCCCTTTGGACAGGTCAAAACAAACCCAGGTGGTTTTTCCATCCGTAAACCAGGAATTGGCCTCCAATTTATCCAGACGATCCATCCGCTTCAGCGGAATTTTATTTTCGTCATTGGTAAGAGTCATTTCCCTAAATTCGGTTGGAACCCGGAGGGTGAAATCCTTACTGGCAAACGGCGCCTGGATTTCTACACCAAAAACGGTTTCCTGAATCGTGGAATATTCTTTAGCGGCCCAATACCGGGCGATCTCGCTGAGTTTCATCCAATAAAGGTGGTTGTATTTTTCGTGAAGACGTTCCACCACGGTCTTGAATATATTGAAGCCCAGCTTGTCTCCGTTGTAGTAAATACCCGGCCAGTGACAAATCATGATCGCGGGTTCACCGGAATCGATGACATCTACCATCCGACCCTGCGAAAGATCCTCGGTGATAAACCGATTGGCATCTCCGGGTGTTAATCCATCCCATCCACCGAACCAATCCCCCGTACATCCGATGATGTGTACCGCACAGCTGGGATCCGATCCATCCAGGTTCTTACCATCCGAAACCTGAGGAACCACGCTTTTCCCCTTTTCGGTGTATATATTTCTGAAATAATGCGCGACGTCAGCACCGTAGACTTCCTTCACCGCGTATTGGGTCCCCCTGGCCAGATTGGGGATGTTTCGGGAGCCAAATCCTCCCGGAGTGGTCACACCCTCGCAATACAACCCTGTATCCTTCAGGATTTGAAGGGCATAGGCGAGGTATTCACCCAATTCATCGGCCGATTTCTCCTGACTCCATTCCCAGTTTTCCATATACTCAGGGGTCGCGTCCGGATAAGGAAGGCCGGTTTTGATATTGATCACGCGCGTATGACTGATCATTTCAGGATGGATATCCCAATTGGGTTGGGCCGAATCCCGAACCAGCCTGATGCTTTCTTCGAGCTCTTTCGTGGTCCAGCCGGGAATAAATCTATTGAGCCATCCCGTGCACGCCGGATACGGTACCATGCTGTACTTTCCCTTTACCCCGCGATCATCACACCAGGACAGGAATTCCTCCACAAAAGAATCCGGAATTTCACGGGGTAATTTACGCCAGTCCTGTTTGTAATTTTCGGGAAATACCTGCTGGAATTGGGGTATGCCGTAATAAGCCATATTCACCAACGCAGTACTGTCGTCGATGATGAAGCTTACAGGAACCCGGTTGCGGGGATTGAGTACTTCTACTTTTTCTGCTAAACCCGGCCACCACCCGGTGGTGGAAATGGCTCCGGTCGCGGCCAGCGATTGTCTTACAAAGGTTCGTCGGTGCATATAATGATGTGTTTGGATAAAATTAGTGAATTTTTTGGAAGATGAATCGATATCAGTATAACCGAATTGAAGTCTATGGTATTGGCGAAAAAGAAGCCGCCAAAAGTTACAATAATTTATGAAACGGAGCACTAAGGAGCGTTTTGGACCTGCCTGCAGCCTGCCCACCATCGCTCTGAGGGGGGTAGGTAACCGACAGGGCAGGCAGATCTCCCTCCGTTGGGTGGGAGATAAATAGGAATGTGGACTTCACAAGCTATCGATCTAAGGAAGGAACAAAAAGTCTAACAAAAAACTTCAATAATTTGGATAAAAACGAATGATGTAATATATTGCTTTGAAAAGTAAAGATAAATATATATTAAATACTGACTATCGGTCAATATTTATAAAAAATATCTGACACGTCAATTTTTTAACCTGCTCAAACACCTAAAGAATATGAGTTCTGACCAAAAAACTACCACAGTGCCCGGATGGGTCGGTGGATTCGCCCAATCCAACCCCAAATTTGCATACCCTGATCCGGATCTCAATTCATTACCTATGCTTGGGAACATGGATAATATCGGTTTGCTAACCCGGCAACAACCTGTCAAATGGCCCGAATTTAGCTGGAATACCGAACCTGGCCAACCTGACCCCAGACGCTGTTTCCAAATGTTCGCCCCCTACATTTCCCGGTTGGGATATAACAATAAAGGGCGGGTGTATTCTATTATCTGTCCTCAACAGGGAGTGTGGATCGCAGATAAAATATGTCTCAATGTAGAAGTTACGGTAACTGGTCAAAGGGGTTGGGTCGATGAGAATACGAGAGAATTGGCCGCTGATATGACGGTGGAAGGTCAGATATGGTTTAGTCCCAAACAGGGAATATTCGGTCAGTTGATTTGGGCGCTCATGGAAAACAGTCATCACAAATTTCCTCTGACAAAAGCCCATGCCATAAAGGTCTCAACCCATAAACCCGGAAATCAAGATGAACCCATTTTCCCTGTACGGAAAGGGGAGGCGACTGGTTTTAAAAGCCCCGATTTTGCCCGGCATGAACAAGAGGCCTGGACGGTCGGTAATGTGGAGGTAGAGATAGGATCTATCCAGGACACGGATGATCGGGTCGTCAACACTTTCAATCATCTGGTCATGGATGTATTCAATATAGCTTCCGGGAATATGTTGAGTCCTGGTAACATTCTGTCCTGGAATGTCTGGTTTACAGAACCCAAACTTGTAAACCAGGAAGCCTGGAGAACTCATGCCGAACGCTGGCGTAAATCCATAGATACGCATCATGGTTCTCCACATGGTGAGGGAACTATACCCCGGTATTTCGATGGGTCACCTTTCTCAGCGTTTAAAAGCGAGTTAGATGAGTCCAAAAATGAACTCATGAATTTTGTAAAAGATCACTACCAGGAAGCCACCAAATTTTTGAAATAGGATATTTCTTCTCTCCTATTCTATGGATGTTCGATACAAGGAATTGTCATTATAATTTTCCAAAACGGTTATTCCCGGGTACTTTTTGTAGCGTGGGCTGGAGCAACGACCAGCTTCTCAGAATCCTTGATCAATCTATTCCCCAGGTAAATTACAAAACCTGCGGTCAGAAACATGATGATGCTATACACCGCCGGGGCTATGGCATAGGCCAAATTCCCCAATAATCCCCCGGCTATAGCCAAAGCGAGTGTCCCGTTCTGAATACCTGATTCGACCGAAATACTGATCGCCTGTGGGAGTCCAAGGCCAAGCATCCTCGACCCAAAAAACCCTACCATCATCGTCGCGAGATTCAGTAACAATGTAACCATTCCGGCCTTGGCAAAGTAACCAGGTAATACATCCTTTTCTTTGATGATAATTCCGATGATAATTAAAAATAAAAGTATGGCTGATGCGATCTTCACGGGTCTTTCCATTTTCAGGGCAAATCGTGGCCGATACCTCTTCGCCGCCATTCCCAACACGACCGGAACAATAATGACCATAAACATTTTGACAATCGTATCGACCACATCGAGATGGATGCGTTCTGATTGATTGACAAAGGCCACCATAGAGATGTTGACGATAATGGGAATAGTAAATACCGTTATTACACTCGAGATAGCCGTCAGCGAAACCGAAAGCGCTGTGTCTCCCCGCGCCAGATAGGTGATCAGGTTTGAAGTTGGACCTCCCGGACAGGCTGCCAGAATCATAACCCCGATGGCTATTTCAGGAGGAACAGAAAAGATAGAGACCAGAGAATACCCGATCAAAGGTAAGAGAATCAACTGGTTGACCAATCCCAAAACTATAGCTTTGGGATATTTTACCACCCTTTTAAAATCATCAAACGTCAAAGACAGACCCATGCCCCACATGATAATCATCAGAGCAAAACCCAAAATCATATTGGACACACTATCCATAGCAGATTATATTGTTTGAACCGTAATAATAAGATGTCATTGAATGACTATGTCGATGGATCGTTTTTTTAGTCGGATCCACATTTACTTTCAGGTTTTCTTACTTCATCTCATCGCTTTGCGGCTGAACCATATACCTCGATCCAGTCCAGACGCGAACAGGCGTTGGACTGGCCACCAGCCATGAGATCTGTGAATCCGATTTCTTCTACATTGGATAGGTCGGGATCCCGGGCGATCCCGGTTTCCGTAACTCTTTCGGGATCGAGGCGATGCCAGGTAATATCCTGGAGGTTGAACTCAGACACATACCAGTCCCTGGAGGGGCCTGCTGACAGGTCACTGATGAGCCAGGAACCATCCGCCAGTTTCAGGGTAATCCTCAGTTGTCGTAGTCCCACCTGTTTTGTCCTCATTTTTACTTTCGCGAACCCGGTCAAATCAACATTCTGACTTCGATGCTTCAGACTGATCATCCAGTTGTCGAGGCACAATCCCGACCATACATAGAACGGGTCGTCCACCGGCTTCTCGTGGTTGCTTTTTTTAAGGCTGTCCTGCCCCGGACCGTAGAGACTCACCACCAGTTCCGGGTGAGCTACGTGTCGTTGATTCAGCGGGATTTCAGGCGGGGTCTCTTTCCAGTCCTCGCGAAAAAATAATTCCGGTCGATAACTTTCCTGAGAAAACAAATCCCCAGACAATGCAAACATTGTGGCGAAGAACCCCATCAAAAGAAATTGTCTCATAAGCCCATTATCTGCTTTTGCTTTTGGAACCAAACGCCACTGCCAAACCGGATCATTATTGTCCGGAATGAAGATATTAAAAATAATGGAATCTACAAACCCCAGGCAATTCCTACCGACAACTGGATATTCCGGATGGCACTTTTATCATCGGAAGACGGTGGATTATCCCGGTAATCATTGAGATCAAAAAACGACCTCAGATCCGTATTGAGCCACATCCGGTCATTGATCCGGTAGTTGAATCCCAACCCGGCTCCCAGACCCAGGGAAACTCCTTTGGTGTTTTCTTTGATCGAAGTTCCGCCGGATTCCGCGGACATTCGAAATCCCACCTGAGGTCCCAGGAAAACTTTTGGTCGCAAGGCCTGACCCAATTCACCGAAGAAAATGTTGTAGAGGATGGGGATCCGCAGGTAGTTCAGATTGGTTTTGGTATCCCCTATTTTATACCCTTCTCCTGAGTACAGCAGATCCACAGTGATTCCGGAGTTTTCGTTGATACTATAGGTAGACGTCAGACCTGCAGCTAAACCGGTCAGCAATTCGGCCTGGTCCGGATTGCTGACGTTGGAAAAATTGACGCCGACTCTTGGCCCGATAGAAAAATTGCTGTTGGTTAATTGCCCAAATGAAGCCCCTGTTGAGGTAAATATAATTGCTATAATAAACAAGATGGTCCTTTTCATGATATTGTATTTTGGCGAATTAATGAAATGATAACTGATTATCCGAGCTCTTTACCTTCTTTAGCTGCGTTCTTTAATTCATCATTGGCTACGATCACGATTTCCACCCGTCTGTTTTGTTGTCTGCCTTCTTCGGTCTCGTTGGTAGTGATAGGGTCGTTTTCACCGTACCCGAGTATGTGAAGTCTTCCTGAATCAACGCCTTGCCCCACGAGGTAATCTTCCACGGAGTTGGCCCGGTTCATGGAGAGTGTCTTGTTGTAAGATCCGGAACCCACGTTGTCGGTGTGACCCAATATGTTCAATTCCGTGTCTTCGTATTCATTCAGTGAATTGGCCAGTTCGTTGAGGTTTTGTTGGGTAGCACTCCTCAAATCGTAGGAATCAAAGTCAAAAAGCAATCCGGAGTCAAAAATGACTACGATCCCTTCTCCCACTCTCTCTACGTGGGCGTTTTCCAGTTCATCTGCTATTTCGCGGGCCTGCTTATCCATATATTGTCCGATGAGCGCACCAGCGGCACCACCTACTCCGGCACCCAGGATAATCCCGGCAGCTTTATTATTTTTGGTGATTAAGGCACCGGACGCGCCGCCTACGACGGCTCCGATGATAGCGCCTTTTACTTTTCTCGAGGCATTACATGATACATTCAAAGAAGTACTAAACAATGCTAATGCTAACACTAATAATAGGTTTCTCATGATCATTAAATTTAAATGTTATTGCCTGGTTCGTACCAATTGAATCAATAATATTCATGTCGATGCAGGCCAGGCATAATGCCATATAACACAATTTGAAACCTTTTTAGTATATTTAGGAGGGAATATAAGTGTGGGAGAAGAAAGGGGGAAAGAATAATGAATGGACGGATTTTTAATAATTAAAATGGAAAAATGGTTGTAGAGAAAATTCATGAATTTTCTTTACATGAATTTTCTCTACCATTTTTTCCAATTCCCCTTTTATTGAGGGGCGTTATTATTTATACCTTCTGCCAGCTCCTGCTTTTGGCAGATTCCAACACCGCATTGCAGACTTTCTCAGTTTCAAAGGCGTCCTGGAAGGATGGTGCACATCCATTTTCACCTTCTTCCAACCCTTTCAGAAAGTCGGCTGCCTGATGGATAAACGAGTGTTCGTATCCGATGCTGGTGCCCGGAATCCACCAACGATCCATATAAGGCTGATCACCGTCGGTCACATGGATGGATCTCCATCCCCGTAATTTGGAATCGTCGCGGTGGTCGAAATATTCAAGACGGTTCATATCGTGGAGATCCCAGCGGATGGACGCGTGCTCTCCGTTAATTTCAAACGTATACAAGGCTTTATGCCCCCGGGCGTAGCGCGTAGCCTCGAAAAGTCCCAGGGAGCCATTTTTAAAATGACAGTGAAATATACAAGCATCATCGATGCCTACGGGTTGAACTTTTCCGGTTTCCTGGTGCATTCTTTCTTTGATAAACGTTTCGGTGACCGCTGATACATCTTCGATGCCTCCATTCAGCCAGATAGCTGTATCGATACAATGCGCGAGCAAATCACCCGTGACACCAGACCCTGCGGTATCTACATCCAGCCGCCAGGCGGCTTCCCCTCCCTGAGGTAAGTCAGGGTTGATGGTCCAGTCCTGCAGAAAGTTTGCCCGGTAGTGGAAAATTTTTCCCAGATTGCCCGAATCAATGATGTTTTTGGCCAGAGTTACCGCCGGCATCCGACGGTAATTGTACCACACGGTATTCGCCACTCCGGCTTCTGTGACCGCATCCAGCATTTCTTTCGCCTGACCAATATCGTGCGAAAGAGGCTTTTCACTCAGAATCATCTTACCTGCCTTTGCAGCAGCGATAGCGATCTCGGCGTGAAGATTGTTGGGGGCACATATGTCGATGGCGTCGATGTCGTCTCTCTCGATTAACTTTCTCCAGTCGTTTTCAAATGACTGAAAACCCCAGGTTTCAGCAAATTCCCTGCCTTTTTCTTCGTTCCGGGAGGCTATTGCCTGGAGCACAGGTTGGTATTCCAGATCAGGAAATATGGAAGGTATATGGGTGTAGGCGTTTGCGTGCATTCGACCCATCAGTCCTCGACCTATCAATCCGATCCTTACTTTTTTCTTATTGCTCATTTTACTTTAATTATATTTTTCAAAGATTCATTCGCCGGTGGCGAGTCATTTTTCGATTGTTGATCATACTCAGTCGGCCGCACGGGACCATGGATTATCCGATGATCTATTCGCTGTAACCATGGGCATTCCGTACCTCGATCATTTTACCCAGGATATTGTTCCAGGTTTCTTGCTGGTACATCACTTCGTTGGGAAACATACATCCATCCCAACAAATATGTTTGAGTTTTTTGGTCAGGTTGCCGTTTTCATCCCGGAGCCAAAATCCGGCGTGGTGAGGGATATCCAGACGTCCATTGGGATCATTGGCGAGACAGTGTCGACCCGTTTTATCGTGCGCACCTGAACCAAATACTGTCCCATCGTTTTGGGCTACATGGAAATCATTCATCCATGGACGAAGAGCGTTGGTCATGGTGCGCATACCTTCATCCAGGGCTTCCCGGTCGTTCCAGTCAAAATCCTGTGGAAGGATTCTGTCCTCCGGGTGGTTGTACCCCAGGAGGTACAGCAGCGTATGAGCCATATCGGCCTGAAATCCCATATTGTCCCGATCTACTGCTTCCAGCGTATCGACCATGGTCTTCCACGATTGCATTCCTCCCCAGCAAATCTCTCCTTCAGCCGCCAGTTCCTCTCCATAATCGGCCGCCACATCACAGGCTTCCCGGAATGTCTGAGCGATCAGTTTCGTATTGCCCGCCGGATCTTTTTCCCAGGTGGTAGGATCCGTCGCCGAATCTACCCGGATCACACCGTAAGGCCGGACACCATAATCCTTCAATTTTTGACCAAATCTCGCTGACTTCCGCACCATTTCGACGAAATTTTTACGATCATCAGCGGATCCCATGGCCGAACCTCCGGTCGGCGGCCAGATAGGTGCTACCATGGAACCAATGTTGAGTCCGAGTTCGCCCACCCGGTCTGCCAGCTTCTTCAGCTCGTCGTCTGAGGCATCAATATCGAAATGGGGTGCGAACAATCCGATGTCGATCCCGTCGAATTTTACTCCGTTTACTTCCGCATTGACCGTCATTCTCAAAAGGTCATCCAGCGGAATGATAGGCTCTGAGCCATCCCCCTTGCCTACAAAACCCGGCCAGGTCGCGTTGTGCAATTTTGGAAATGTATTTTCTGTCATCATGTTGTATGTTTTGTATTTAATAAATTTTGCTTTATGCTGTACGCTGTACTGCTAATTATTTCAATTTCTTACTCAAAGCAATAGTTTCATCTTTACTGTATTTACATTTTTAATCAACCCCTAATACAGAGTACTGTCTATGTAATCAAGATCTTTACTCAAAATAATAAAATATTCCAATTCGTGCGCCGACCCCAGAGCAATCTGGATAAATCTGTTGAAATCTCTATCTGACGCACGACCGCATCCTTCAGAAAAATTAGAAGGGATGGAATATGCAGCACGTTGCATTTGTCCTGCGATCTGGTATTTCTCAGATTCCGGAAGTGACACCGTTACTTTAAATCTGTTTTGTCAATTCATGACTCAGTTTCCAAACTTCATAATTTCTAAAATTTCGCATTCTATATTCATACTCAATCCTTTTCATGTCATATCACTCAGGAAGCCTTCCGCCTCCCGCTTACTACCTCCCGCCTTCCGCCTCCCGCCTTCCGCTTTCCGAATCCCGCTTTCCGCTTTCCGAATCCCGCCTTCCGCTTTCCGAATCCCGCCTTCCGCTTTCCGA
>CALEIL010000184.1 GCA_937876435.1 uncultured Bacteroidota bacterium | reverse complement strand
TTTCCCGGTCGGATGTGTCGAATAGAATTCAGGATAGTGCTTCCAACGGAAGTTCCGATCAGGCTGTTGACAAAGGTGCGGCGTTTCATATTGTGAGTTTTTGATGAAAGACGATGTAAAATTTACTGCAGTACACCTCTCCAAATATACGCAAATTCCGGTTAGAAAATTCATATGAGGACTCCATCAACTTCCGTCCCAATCACAAATCAAACATGTTGGCCCTGGATCTCCTCTGGGATTTCACCCTTAATTTAGGGCATGCCCGGACCTGATTGTGGAAAATTTCAGAAATAATCACCCGGGATACTGCACATTGATCGATGGTTTGTGCTTAGATAAAACCCAATATAAATACGAGTAAAAAAGAATGTCAAACCGTAGTAAAAATAAGGAGCTTCAAAAATCACAGAAAAAAAAATAAAATCCTCCCATTTCGAGGTGTACTTTTTGGCGTGGCATCCATCATATATGTAAAATCAGACAGCCGAAAAAGGCCTAATATGAACAGAAACAACATCGATGAAGTGCTCAATAAGTTGGCAAAAAATGAAGCCACAGCTGAAGAAAAACAGGAGTTCACAAACTGGATCAACGGGTTGGATGAAAAATCCTACAGACAGGTTTTAGATCAATATCAAGCCATTGTCCTTCAGACTGTTGGTCCGGATATGCCAGAATTAGAACTAAAAATTGAAAGTAAATTAGATGAACACAAAAGACTGAAACGACCGATACCCTTAAAATCATTGCGAAATATTGCAGTGGTGTCCATTTTACTAATTATGACGGTAACAGGTACGTGGTATTTTCTGGATAACTTTCTAGGGACTTCAGGCTTGCTCGATGATAATACCATAATGACCAGTCGCTATGGCAATGATATTTTGCCGGGTGGTGATAAGGCCACGCTGACCCTATCCGGTGGAAAACAAATCATTCTGGATGACCTACCGGAAGGAGTGCTTAATACGGAGAACGGAATCAGGATACAAAAAACGGGTGAAGGAGAAATAGTATATGATTTTTCGGTGGCAGAAAAGGAGAAGGAAATTCCAGTAACGTACAACACCATCAGCACGCCCAAAGGCGGTGAATACAGGGTCACGCTTCCGGATGGAAGCCGGGTTTGGCTTAACTCCGGATCCTCCATTACCTGTCCTACCGTGTTCAAGGCAAATGAACGGATCGTCGAGGTAAGTGGGGAAGTATATTTTGAAGTCAAAACAATCACATCACCAGGTGATTCACGCCGGGTGCCATTTATTGTCCGTACAGGGGATCAGTCCGTGGAAGTGTTGGGCACAGAATTTAATATCAAAGCCTATTCTGATATGGAACGGATGGAAACCACTTTGGTCGAAGGAAAAATAAGGGTCCAAACTCCATTGAAAGAGGTATTACTCCAACCAGGCGAGCAGGCTCAAGTGGCAAGAAAAGGAGACGTGGCGGTGACGGATCAGGTAGATGTTGGGAAGGTCGTTGCCTGGAAGAACGGGTATTTCCAGTTCTCGGATGATTCGATCGAAGACATCATGCTATTGTTGCAGCGGTGGTACGATGTGGATATAAAATATATGGGGAGTAAAGTGAATGCAGAATTTGGCGGGCAAATATCACGGAGTAAAAACATTTCGGAGGTATTACGAATCCTGGAATTGACCGGTGAGGTACGATTCCGGATAGACGGCCGTACGATAGAGGTGTTGGGGAAATGAAAGCAGAAGCTGAATCTGAAAAAATGAATACAATAACCATAAAAAAAGCCAGAGTCAGATGGCTAGATCTGACACTGGCATGAATGGACATAATTAATCTACTGTAGGAAGTAAAATGAATTATCTAAACCAAACAAAACAAATGTATGAATAATATGATTATGAACGAAAAATGTAAGGTTAATAGCAGGGCTCTTTTTACCTTCAAATTATTAGGGATCACGAAATTTCTTATTTTTCCGATCCTACTTAGTGTCTGTCAGTTAAAGGCCAATGTCTGGGAACAGGAAATTTCGATATCGGTGGAAAATGCACCCCTTGAGGAAGTATTTCAAGAGATTCGGAAGCAAAGTGGTTATGACTTTATCTATACCTCAGAACTGATAAATCAATCCCGTCCGGTTAATTTGCATGTTTCAAACCTGCCGGTAGCAATAGTGCTGGACCTTTGTTTGGCTAATCAACCCTTCACTTATGTAGTAGACCACAAGACCATCATTTTACGTAAAAAGGTCCGGGTAAGGATCGTTGAGAGACTCAACGGAAAAATGAATATTTTATCACCTCCCGTCCAACCTGTGGATACATTACGCGGCATGGTCCGGGATGAAAGGGGAGAGCCATTGATAGGCGTTAATGTTCAGGTAAAAGGAACTACGAAAGGTACTGCTAGTGATTTGGACGGACGGTGGGACATTGTGGATGTGAAGGATGATGGGGTAATGGTTTTCTCGTATATCGGATTTCAAACACAAGAGGTGCCCGTCAATGGCCGGAAAAACTTTAATGTAACCATGGTACATGATGCCCAAATGCTTGACGAGGTGGTGGTCGTGGGATATGGCGAACAGATGAAAGTTGACCTTACGGGTTCAGTAGCTAGCATAAAGGCAGAAGACCTGTCTGCCTTCCCGACTGGATATGCCTTGCAGGCCTTACAGGGGCGGGCATCCGGGGTCCATGTTCAGGCTACAAATGGAGAACCCGGTTCAGACTATAGAATTCGTATCCGGGGAGCAAAATCTATTAGTTCCTCCAGCGATCCTTTGGTGGTAGTGGATGGTTTTCCCGGTGCTGCCATGCCTGCGAGTGAAGACATTCAGTCCATTGATATATTAAAAGACGCTTCCGCGACCGCAATTTACGGTTCTCGTGGTGCAAGTGGGGTTATCCTGGTGACAACCAAAAGTGGTAAACCAGGCAAGACCAAAATTGAACTTAATTCTTCCTATTCTTCACAGGAAGTTCTCAACAAACTGGATTTGCTTACGACTCCCGACTACATCAACTATGTAAATGAAATTGAACCCGGAAAACTTACTGGTGCAAATTTTGAAAACACCGATTGGCAGGAACAGGTATTTCGTAAGGGCGGTATACAAAATCACCAACTATCGATCTCGGGGGGCAATGATGATATACGCTATTATGTTTCAGGGATTGTTTACGACCAGAAAGGGGTTGTTCTTGATTCCTATTTCAAGCGTTATTCAGTTACGAGTAACCTGGATTTGCAAGCAACGAATAATCTGAAGATCGGCGGGAAACTATATGCTTTAAGAGAAAACCGGAATGGAACAGTGAGTATGGAAGGAAGTGGTGGAGCCGGCCAAACAGGCGTTTTTTCAGCAGCAGTTTTGACTGAACCGACGATCCCTGTATACAATGAGGACGGATCATACCACAGCTCTTTTATGACTGGACTTGAACGAGATAACCCCGTTGCCATTGCCAGAGAAATGGCTATATTAAGTGAAAGCGACAACCTACAAGCCAATTTCTTTGGAGAATATCAAATTACAAAAACCCTAAAATTCCGATCAACTTTGGGCGTCCAAAACTGGTCAAACCGGTATGGAAACTATTTGCCTACTACCATATATGGTGGCAGAAGTATAAATGGAAGGGGAACCGTTGATGGTCGCCGAATTTCAATTTTATCCAACGAAAACTATTTTACCTACAACGAAAATTACAATGGTATTCATGATATCTCCTTATTGGCCGGATATACGTACGAATCGTATAGTTCTGAATTTTGGAGAGCTCAAAGTGAAAACTTTCTATCGGATGCTTTTGATTTTTGGAACTTGTCTGCGGGATCAAATTATAGGGCACCATCTTCCACTTTAACAGAATCAAGGTTATCCTCATTTTATGGAAGGCTCCACTACAAATTATTTGATCGGTACTTGCTTACTTTAACGGGTCGCTATGACGGATCGTCAAAGTTTGCTAAAAACAACAAATGGGGCTTCTTCCCCTCTGGTGCCGTTGCATGGAATATTGCAGAAGAACCCTGGATGGATGGTATCCCACAAATCAGCCAGTTGAAAATTCGCGGAAGTTATGGGATAACAGGGAACCAATCGATTGAAGCTTACGGATCTTTAGCTCTGTTGAGAACAATACCGAGTGTATTCATTGGCAATGAAATAGTGAATGCGGTCACTCCCAATACGGTGGCAAATGATAACCTCACGTGGGAAAAAACTGCTCAAAGGGACATCGGTCTAGATTTGGGCTTGTTTGACCAGCGAATTTTATTAACTGCCGATTACTATTATATGAAAACCACGGATCAATTGTTCCAGGTTCCCCTGGTTTCGTACTCTGGGTATAACAGCGTTTGGAGAAATTTTGGATCTGTGGAAAACAAGGGATTTGAATTCACCCTATCGACTGTAAATTTTGACCGGGATTTCAAATGGACTACCGAT
>CALEIL010000183.1 GCA_937876435.1 uncultured Bacteroidota bacterium | reverse complement strand
GCGGAATGTGAGCACCGCGAACATTTCACCAAACGGCCGAAGGCCACAAACGAAGTGAGCTTTGCTCACTTTCACGTCGGGTCCACATCCACAATAATCCTGAAATTACTGTATCCAGGCCGTCCTTTGACTTCCTGAATAAAATGATCCATTTGAGAACGAAAATAATCGCCCTGTTTACGGCTCCGGTTTAGCTTGATAAATACATCAAGTATAAAATAATGGTTGACATAACTGACCAACGGCTCAACCGGAACGCTCACCAGATCACCAAATGCCGGCCGCATAAAATTGAACAGCTCATAGGCCACCTGGGAATTCTTATTTCGGTTTTTATTACGAAAAGTCACTTTCACCAGGCGGTAATAGGGAGGATACCGAAAAACTTTTCGTTCTTCCATTTCCTGTCGATAAAATCCCTGGTCATCTCCAGACAGGAGACTTTGAATGACAGGATGATCGGGATTAAACGTCTGGATGATCACCTGACCTCTTTCCTTCTTTCGTCCGGAACGTCCGCTGACCTGCCGGAGCATATGGAGCGCATTTTCAGCCGACCGGAAATCCGGAAAGGCAAACAACTGATCAGCTTTGGGTACCACGACCAGTCCCACATTTTCAAAATCCAGACCTTTGGCAATCATTTGGGTACCTACCAGTACCTTAGTTTCATTGTTGGTAAAACGAATCAGGATTCTTTCCAATCGCTTCCGACCAGCAGCCGTATCGTAATCCATCCGGTCGATTTCCACATCAGGTAAGAGTATTTTGAGATGTTCCTCCAGTTTTTCGGTACCCATGCCGTATAGTTTCATACTCCAGGAGTGGCAAGACGGGCATTCTTTCGGAACCGGTTTTTCCTTGCGGCAGTAATGGCATTGGACCTTTTCCGAAAATTTGTGATACGTCATGCTCACATCGCAGGAATCACACTTAACTACGTAACCACAATGATCACAAAGGAACACCGGCGCAAATCCCCGCCGGTTCTGGAATACCATCACCTGCCGACCTCTATCGAGCGTCTCATGAATAACCTGCAACAATCGCGGCGAAAAACCTATCTCGGCCTGATCTGCATTCATCTGAACCTGTCGCATATCGACCACCTCCATCTCGGGCATGGACATCAAGCCAAAACGTTGGTTCATCCGCACATGCCCGTATTTACCTTCCTGTACATTCACCTGCGATTCCAGCGAAGGTGTAGCCGAACCCAGGATCACCTTCGCACCGGTCAGATGAGCGAGGTAAACCGCACTGTCACGGCCGTGATAGCGAGGAGCAGGATTGAATTGTTTATAGGAGCGGTCGTGTTCTTCGTCCACTATAATCAGTCCGAGGTTCTGAAATGGAAGCAATAGCGCAGACCTGGTCCCTATGACCAGGGGAGCTCCAAACCGTACGCTGTGGTATGCTTCCATCCGGCTTTTTTCAGAAACACGGCTGTGATAGACGATGACATCCGATTCAAATATAGCTTCCAGACGCTGGATAATATGGGTGGTGAGCGCTATTTCAGGAATCATAAAAAGTACTTGTTGGCCGGCTTCCTTTATTTTCCGGATCCATTCCAGATAAATTCTCGTTTTCCCGCTGCCCGTCACCCCTTCCAGAAGAACAACTGGATAAGAAGCAAAAGCTTCCTCCATTTCAGCGAATGCTTTATTTTGAAAGTCCACCAATGGTGGTAGCATCCCTTTCCGGAATACCAATTCTCCGAGGAAATTTTTCTTGATTCTGGCTTCCTGCAGGATTCCTTTGGTGATCAGAGCCCTGATCGTACCGTGATCTGTATCGGATTTGGTCATCACTTCATACCGTGAAATGGGTGGTTTTTTCTCTTTACATAGTGTGACAAATGCCAGTAATGCCCTGGTTTGCTTTTCCGACCGCTTCACCTTTTCGATCGCAGCTCCCAGATTATTCACAAACTCTTCCTGCCACATCAGGGTCTTCACGGTTTCGTGAGTATTTTTTTTGAGGGCTTTCTCTCTGACTTCGACGATTCCCGCTTCGATCAATTCATTGACATTCTTTCGGATACTTTTCTTTTGAAGGATGCCCTGAATATCCGTCCAGGTCAGTTCATTCTGGATAGAGAGAGCGTCGGAGATCAAAAAGTTGTCATCACCCAATTCCATTTCATCAAAATCGTGATCCGTATTCAACAGAAGCACCGTCTCGCTGTCGATCTTCAAGGGGGATGGCAGAGCCGCATTCATCACTTCCCCCTCAAATGCACAGTAATATTCCGCCATCCACCGCCAATACCGGTAATGAATCTCCCTGATGACAGGTTCAGTATCAAGTATATCCCGGACCAATTTCAGATCTTCCTCCCGTCCACTTTCAGCTATCGATACGATCAACCCCGTATACAACTTTTTCCGGCCAAACTGTACTTCTACCCTTTTTCCGAATTCGGCCTTTTCCTCCAGATCGGGTGGAATCAGGTAGGTATACGTCGAAGGAACGGGAAGCGGCAGCAAAATTTCAGCTTTCATAGATCAGTCCGTCATTTCACGCAAATTGACCAAAATAATTAAAACATCAAAATTTGAGGTCGAAGTTTGGAAACGGAGGTCTATATGGTGCGATGCACTGAAGACTATGTAACTAATTTTTATTTTCCAAAATATTTTTTGACAGAAAAAAGGATGCCGGTAGATATAGCCAGGTTCTGATAACCAGGCGGAATGAGGCATAGCCTTCGATCCAATCAGAGAAACCTGAAGTATCAATGGGAAGATAATACCCCCACTAGTGCACGAAAATCTAAATACATATCATGTTTTTCTTCATCTTTTTTGACATCTCATCGTTGCTCCTCCGTTATATAACCCCGGCTATACCGCGGTCGTCGCGCCTTGATCTGTCAAAAAATATTTTAAAAAACATTGATAGCTACTTAAATTTCCGCACACTAGGTACTCAACCCTTGTCAATGTCCTCTTTGAGTCTGAGAACAATTTCCTTTGGAACATCTAAAGCATTACAAATGAAATCCACCGTAAAATCCTTCTGAAGTAATTTAATTATTGATTTTTCCATTCCCTTTTCCATTCCCTTTTCCATTCCCTTTTCAATTCCCTCATCCATTAATTGAAGTATATAATTCTTAGTCCTATCCTTAGTCGGATATTCCATTTCTTCGATAAATTTCATGATTTCAATTTTTTGAACTTCAAATAAATCAAACAAATAAACAAAATAACTTCGCTTATAGTTCCCAACATTCTCCACCAGGCTCAAACGGAAAAAAATAGTATAAAGCACCTTTTTCAACTGGACCAAATCCTTATAATATTTTTGCATCAGCAAACCAGGAATCAGTAAATTATGGTCCAAATTCAGGATGTCGCTTTCTGATAGTAAATTTATGTTTTGGAAAAGATAATCAAATTCAGGCAGATATTTTGTAAAATCCTCCGGTATATGAGTAAATAAATCTGAAACTTTTCCTGGCTCCCAGACTTCAACACCGTGGTAGTACAATACAGGTATAATCAATTTAAGTGGAGTTTTAGAACTGACAACTTGTTTTCTATACCCGGCAAACACATATTGCCCCACTTGAATTATGGAATACTTCTCAGGATAGGATTTATGCTCATATAAAAATGAAATCCAGACATCCACCTCCTGGTGCACCATCAGTTTGCATTCCAAAACGAGATCTGCAAATTGACCGGATAATTCATCCGTCAAAAATGAATTGTCAGTGATCCGCAATGTATTAAGGTCAATTTGAGACTTAATAGAATCGGGCAGGAAAGCCTGTAGATATGTCCTGGCCGTGTCGACATCGGAGAGCATAGTTTTGAAAAACTTATCGTGCGGATGGTTTACCCTACTCATGATTCCTCAATATACCCAATTTGTAGAAATATAAGGTTGAATAATCACGTTCTATACTATACCCGGAGCGATTTGGACCTGCCTGCGCCGATGCAGGCATGTCTCCCTCCCGTTGGTTGGGAGATATATTCAAACGTTTCGAGTATATATACCTTCAACCAACGATCTTGGAAAGAATCATATCACATGGGGCACTATTCGCGGTTTTGATCTTGCTGTATTCTTGCAACGGGCAACCCCAAAGCAACAACAAATCGGTTCCCAACAATAAAAACATCCCGTCCCTGGTCAACATTCTCGATGACGTATCGGAAGGAATCGTGTATTTTTCATACGATAACGGGTTCAATTGGGAAAATGAAAGTAGCGGGTTGCCATCTACCGTTCATATTGGTTTGGGCGGAATCGCTGCTTCGGAAAACAACCTTGCCCTACTCTCCAAAGACAGCGGACTCTATCTTTTCGATGATCAGAAAAAAAGATGGTTACACGTTCCCACAGATCCGCAATTAATGAAGAGCAATCCGGGTGCTTTACTGTTTTTCAAACACCATTTATACGCTGCCACTCAGCATGGCGGTATTTTCCAATCAATGGACGAAGGTAAAACCTGGACAAATCTCAATGATGGATTGGATAATCTGGGAATCCGTAAATTTGCCGACATCGAAAATACGCTCTATGCAGCCACCAATTCAGGGCTCTACTCGTATGATGAATTGCGTAAGCGATGGAAACTGGAATATGGGAGCAGCACCCTTCAGGTAAATGGTCTGACTACCCTGGATGGAAGCATTTACATCGCTACAAATCAAGGCGCCTTTGTTACCCCAATTGGAAAAAAAGAATGGAAAAAAATCTATTCGAAAGGCACCTTACACAACATAGGGTCTGGTGACAAAACACTCTACGCGATGGTGTATGACGAGTTGTTCTCCACCTCGGACAAGGGTAAAAGTTGGCAAAGTATCCAAAAAGGATTACCGAAAGAACTTTATACCTTCAATGTGATCCAATATAAGGAGGACATATTTGCCGGGCAGTGGGATGGAGTCTACAGAAAGTCACAAGAGGGGGTGGAATGGCAATATTCGGGTGATGGACTACCTGAGAAAATGGCCGTGACAAACCTGATAGAATTCAAAGGAATCCTTGTAGCAGCCGGTAGCGAAAGGAGGTTAAAGCCAGGAAAGACGATTAAAAAATAAAATCTGGGATAATCACGGATCTCCCAATATCTAAATATCCCATGGATGATACAAATTCCGGGTCCGGCCGGGCCGTTATCATCTTTTAAAGTGGGGGTGACCGCTGGGATTAAAGCTTACCATCGAAGGGTAGCCTGCACTTGAGATGATTTGTGTTCAACACAAATCCTTCTAATCATCGCAATATCAGCACGTCCTGCGCCATCGTCACCTCGTCCCCTTCCTTGCACTTGATCTTAGCGATACATACGACAATATTGGGAAGCTCCGTGGTCGTACCATTGGGCCAGTTGATGGAGGCATCATCATCGGGCTGAAAATCATATTTTTCAAACAGAACATTGCCAAATCTGTCGTATACCTGAAACTCGATGATGGACACCATCTGATTGAGAGGGTCAAAGATCTGGAGCAAGCCGTTTCTACCACTTCCAGGGGTGATCACATTGGGCATGGTAAAAGCGTATTCCGGTTCATCGATTACAAGCATGGTATCCTTGCTGCAACCGGCAAACTGCTCTATAAAAAAGACATATGAACCTGGCTTGAGCATATCATCCCCCTGGTAATCCTCACAATTATCGCACAAAATCGAATCCCTGAACCTCCAGCCATAATCAGTCAGACTCTCTGGATCCAACGCCAGTCTGGCGGAAAGACGATTGGGTTCCTGAAAACCAATCTGGTCCAGCCAGGGATCTTCTTTTCCCCGGATCATGGTCGTATCGATACAACCACCGAGGGTCTCCAGTTCGAAAATAATATCCTGATTGGCAGGGAAAAAGCCGGTAAAGTACGTCAAAGCCGTACCGCCGACCGACCATTGTCTGACCTGCGCTGAATCCCGGATATATATTTGAACCTGACCATCGATCGGACATTCATCGTATAGAAAAACTTCGGGATAATCCTTCAATCCCTCCTCTATTGTAACTGCTCCTGTCACCTGGCAATGATCGTAAGTCACAGTATAATGATAGGTATCAGGGGGTAGTCCGCTCCTTTCCCACAAATCCACGGCCGATGTATCGGTCCATGTAATCTGACTCCCGGCCCGCAGCGCACTTCGGTCCACCGATATCTGCCCGCCTCCGACTCCACACACCGGCTGGACCGTAGTTACTTCCGGCATTACGCAACCCGGCGTGAGGTAGAGGGTATCCGACCCCATGCAGCCGGCAGCGTCTGAAGCGATCAGATAGGCCGTATCCGCAGATTGTATAAAATCAAGTTGTTGGCTTTCTCCCTCCGCGAGTTGGACGAATTTCTGAGAATCCCCGACAAAAACATCCAGCTCATAAGGAGCAGTACCCAGGTTGACGGATACCTCGATCCCCACCGAATCTTCCCCAGGGATCAACACCTCCGTGGCATTGATCTGGATCGATGGACTGCTGATAGGTGCGATCTGGATTATGCTGTCGCAGGTACCGGTCGGCGTATTGGTTTGCAGAGCGAGGAAAAGGGTGTCGGAAAAGGATGAAAAATCAACCTGAAAGGAGCTGAAAAAGGTCCGGGTTTCGACCGTTCCATCCGGGAGCGTGACCCGGAATGTGGTGTCTTCGGTCGTGCCACCCCCAATGGTAACTTCGATCGATTCCGGATCGGAACAATGCCGGTTGGCCGAAATCAGCTCATACGCACAAACGCTGCAATCCCTGGCATCGATGGTGAAGATGCTCGTGTCTGGGATTTCCAGGGAAGCGGGTGCGGTATAGTAATATATGTTGGTAGAAACTGCGTCGTAGGTCAGGCGCGTAGCGGCTACGGAATCCACGGGGTTGTAATCTTCGGTAAAAAAACTACCAGGATCAACTCCCGGACTAAGTAAATCGTAAAGATTGACAGTGTCTTCTTCGCCAATGCAATAAACTATAGAGCGGTCCTCTCCTGCATCTGAAGTACTTATGCAAGTTTCAAAAGAGGTAGAGTGTTCGCATCCCTCCTCAGTATTAAAAAATATATCATACGTTCCGGGAGGTATGTTAACCC
>CALEIL010000182.1 GCA_937876435.1 uncultured Bacteroidota bacterium | reverse complement strand
TATCGGATTGATCGATGAATTGAAGATCAGAGGATCCTGGGGACAACTGGGCAATGCCGGTTCACTAGGGAACTATGATTATACGCCATTACTCAGTACCAATGACGACCTGATCCTGGGATATGGTGACCAACGTACTCAGTACGTATTCCAAAACACTTTGGCTTCTCAGTACCTGACCTGGGAAACCGTGGAATTGTCCAATGTTGGTATAGATATTGAGTTGCTGAAAGGGCGACTTGTGGTAGCGGCGGACTATTTTACCAAAAGAAACCAGAATATGCTGGCACGTGTGTCGTATCCATCCGTCATAGGAGTTGGCGTACCCAATCAAAACGCGGGTGAATTGAGGACACACGGATGGGAAGCAGATGTAATGTGGAGAAATACAACATCGGGAGGATTTAATTATTGGATCAGAGCCAATGTTTCCGATGCCAAAAATGTACTGGAGAAATACCTGGGTGCCGACGTGATCGGTTTGGGAACGGTTCATTTATTGAACGGGTATCCGGTCAATTCCATTTGGGGCTATAAGACAGATGGTTTTTTCAATACGGATGAAGAAGTAGATGGATATGCATTTCAGGATAACAGGACAGGACCTGGTGATGTAAAATATGTTGATATTAATGGGGACAACCTGATCTCACCGGGTAATCAGCGCGTGAACGAGGCGGGAGATCTGGTGTATCTGGGCAATACAAATCCACGATACAATTTCGGTTTTCGAACGGGCTTTGATTGGAAAGCATTCGATTTTATGATTTTTCTGCAGGGCGTCGGAAAAAGGGTTTTCCTGATGGATGATTTTTCATTTATGCCTTTCTTCAGAGAGTGGCTGGGACCTCAGAAGCATCACCTGGATTATTGGACACCCGAGAACACCGATGCTTTCTGGCCCAGACTATATGCCCGGGGTACGCATAATTTCCAGCCCAGTGATCGATGGATACAAGATGCTGCCTATGTCCGTCTTAAGGACCTTCAGGTGGGTTATACCTTCTCCTCTGATCTGATCAATCGAATTGGTGTCGAAAGAGTGCGGGTATATTTTACCGGTCGGGATTTGTGGGAAGTGACCAAAACATTCGACTACATTGATCCGGAAACACCCAATGGAGCTACCTTTCAGTACCCCTTTAGGAGAAGTTATACCCTTGGGATAAATCTTGCCTTGTAACCTCTGATAATCATTTTAAATTTTCTAAAACGATAAGAAATGCCATTTAGAAGAATAAAATTAATAGCAATTGTCACTGGTATATATTTCCTCAACGCTTGCGATCTGCACCGGTACCCCGAATCGGATCTTTCCAATGCTGTATATTGGCAGACTCCTTCAGATTTTTATCAGGCGGCCAATTATCTTTACCAGGCTGCCTTCATCTCAACAAGTAACCGGGAATATATACTTCGTGCAGATATTATGTCCGATAATGCGTATGGTTCAGCCCCCGATAATGTAAGCAATGGCAGTTATTTGCCATCCGCCAATTTTGGTCCCTGGGACCAAAATTATGCATTGATCCGGGCAGCTAATAATATTTTAGGGAAAGCTGAAGAAACCGACTTATTGCCAGAGGAAATTGCCGAGTATGTGGGAGAGGCCCACTTTTTCAGGGCGTATGCTTACGCTGATTTGTTGAGAAGATACGGGGAAGTTCCAGTGATCACAAAAACTCTGGATACAGAGGATGAGGAATTGTATGCTCCCCGGATGTCTCGTGATCTGGTTACGGAACTAATCTATCAGGATTTGGACCTCGCTGTGGAACATTTAATGCCTGCTATAGATTTGCAGGGTATAAGGCAAAATAATTCGCGTGTAAAAAAGGGTGCCGCTCTTACCTTAAAATCCCGTGTTGCTCTATATGAAGGAACAAGAGGTAAATTCAACGGTTTGCCCGGTTATCAGGATCACTTGCAGATAGCCCTTTCAGCTTCCAAAGCTGTCATCGAAAGTGGAGAATATGAATTATTTCATCAATTTGGCGTGGATAGTTACCATCTCCTTTTCAAGGCTCAGGGCGAAGGTCTGACCAATACAGAAGCCATTTGGACCCGGATTTTTGGGTTCGATAACGACAATGATGTAAATGGAGTGAATTTTGCGCAGCAAATGAGCAATGGCGAAATCGGTGCCACCCGGTCACTCGTAGATTCGTACCTGTGTACAGACGGCCTGCCAATCGATCAATCCCCATTGTCTCCTCTGATTACATGAACAGGGATCCCAGGTTGGACGGAACCATCGTAAAACCAGGGGATCTTTATTTTGCTCAAAACGTAGAATATATCCCACAAATCGTATCACAGACCGGATATCACATCGAGAAATATTTTGATAATTCCAACCGGCGGTATCTAGACCATATTATTTTTCGCTACGCTGAGGTTTTATTGAATTATGCCGAAGCTGTATTTGAACTCAATGATGCTATTTCAGATGCAGACCTGGATATTTCGATCAACTTATTGAGAGACCGAGTCGCATTGCCCCATCTGACCAATTCCTTCATTTCGGAACACGGTCTTGATATGCGCGAAGAAATCAGGAGGGAACGCAGGGTTGAACTGGCAATGGAGGGTTTTCGTTACGATGATCTGTTGCGTTGGAAAACAGCGGAGATTGAATTGCCAAAACCAATACTGGGTGTTCGGTTTTTCAATGCCGAATACCCGGCAAATGATCCTTCTACGCTTCAGCTTACTGCCGATAGCATCGTGATAGTTGAACCCGCTGACAAACGCCAATTTGACCCGGCCAGGCAATACCTGTGGCCGCTTCCTCTGAATCAGCTTGCCCTCAATTCGAATTTAACCCAAAATCCCAATTGGTAATTTTGACAAAAATGTGGATTGGATTTGGAATCAGATAAAAAAGCATAATGTAATTATATGAA
>CALEIL010000181.1 GCA_937876435.1 uncultured Bacteroidota bacterium | reverse complement strand
GATCTTGCTCTTAGAAATGGGTATAGTATGCAACACAATTTGACGGCTTCGGGTGGATTTCAAAACACACAGTATTATATTTCAGGAGGCCTTACAGAGGTGCAGGGCCTTGCCGTAAATGATAATTATAAAAGAATAACAACCCGTATTAATCTGGATACGAAGATCGCCACCTGGTTTACCCTGGGTACCAGGACGCAATTAAATTTTGATGATCGCAGTGGAATAGCGCCCACCTGGGATGGAGATCAAGGTGTGTTTTGGATGAATCCCCTGACCCGGGCTTATGACGACAATGGGGATTTGACCATTTTCCCCTGGGATGATGATCCCTATTTTCGAAATCCCCTCATGGGTACGCTGGCAGATAATGTCAACAAATCATATCAGGTGGTTACGAATAATTATGCCATTGTTGACTTCCCGTTTATCGAAGGTTTGCAATATCGACTCAATACAGGTATACGTTTTCGTTTCCTGGATCAGATGACGTATTATGGGCGAAACACTCAGGTGGGTCTGAACAACAGAGGGGATGCCAGTCTGAGCAGATCAAAGAACAACAGCACGGTCATCGAGAACATTCTGAGTTATAACCGGCAAATCGGCAGGCACAATCTGTTTTTTACAGCGGTATATAGTTTTGAAGATTACAAAAGCAACGGAGAGAGTCTAAGCGCCCAAGGCTTTCCTCACGATATTTTAACGTGGTATTCTGCTGCTCAGGCTGAATTGGTAGTTCCGGGCTTTTCCTATAGCTCTACTTCTTTGATCTCACAGATGATCCGCTTAAATTATGCTTATGATAGCAGATACCTTCTTACCTTGACCGGTCGGCGAGATGGCTATTCCGGCTTCGGTCAGGAAAGTAAGTGGGGCTTATTCCCATCTCTGGCTTTGGGATGGAATATTTCCAATGAAGGTTTTTATCCCCAAAACGCGGTTTTGAACAGATTGAAGCTCCGTATATCTTATGGACTGAATGGCAATCAGGGGGTAGGGGCCTATGAAACCATTTCCAGGTTGAGTGCCAATAACCTGGTCGGTAGTACATCCACGCTGCCTGGCTATATCCCCAGCAGACTCGGTGAGGATAATCTGGGGTGGGAATCCACCAGGAATTTGAATATTGGAGTTGATTTTGGATTTGCTCAGGATCGATTCCAGGGTGATTTCAATTATTATCTATCCAATACTTTTGACCTTCTCCTCGGACGCTCCATATCGCCTGTTCATGGTATCACATCGATTACACAAAATATAGGACAAACGCAGAACACGGGTTACGAGATGTCTATAACCAGCAGAAATGTCAATGCTGGAAGATTTCGGTGGGTGACTTCTGCGAATGCGGCCTTGCTAAAAAACAAGATTGTGTCGCTTTACGGGGAATTGGATGAGGATGGAAACGAAATAGATGACATTGCGAACCAATGGTTTATTGGTCATCCTATTCAGGTCAATTTTGGTTATGTATGGGATGGAGTCTGGCAGTTGGATGAAGCTGAGGAGGCTGCAAGATACGGTACCCAACCAGGATTTATCAAAATTAAAGATATCAACAACGATGGAGTAATCTCTGCAGATGATCGACAAATAATTGGTCAGAATGATCCCAAATTTATGTGGGGAATGAACAATACCTGGAGTTTCAATAATCTGAGTTTGTCCGTTTTTCTCCATGGGGTACATGGGGTTACGAAAAACAACGTCCTCAAATCGGACAATGTATATACCGGGGTTCGGAGAAATACGACCAGGAAGAATTGGTGGACGCCCGAGAATCCTAATAATGAGTGGTATATGAATCATATTGATGCCCACCGTATGCAGGGTGTTGGTGCCAACAACTATGAAGATGCAAGCTTTATAAGGATTAAGGATATCTCATTGAGCTACGATTTGGGGCGCTCCTTGTTACGCAATACTGGAATTAACAAGTTCCAAATTTACCTGACTGGAAGGAATTTGTTCACCATTACGGATTGGGAAGGACTTGATCCGGAGTTGAGTGGACAGAGAAATATTCCCCTTCAAAAGGAATTTGTTTTTGGGCTAAACTTTGGGTTTTGATCAATTAATGTCTTTAAGATGAAACTAATACAAAAAATTATTCTTCTCACCTCCTGGATCTTTCTGGTCCCTGGTTGTTCTGAGGATTGGCTAAATGAAAAGCCGCCACATCTGATTACTACGGAATCCCTGTACGCTACCTACGAGGGTTTTGAAACCGGATTGAATGGTTTATATGCCTTGGTGCGTGAAGAAAGAGAAGGGAGAGACGGTACCAATTATCTGCGGGCTGATGTATTTATGAATGGGACCGATAATATGGTCACCAATCACCGGGATGGCTTTTCCAGGGTAGCTGAAGACTGGGTAAACCAAAATAATCCATTTAATGCGGATATCAGTTCTACTTTTACCTGGCTTTATAGAATTGTGAATTCTGCTAATACCATAATCAACCAGGCCACCTCACGGGATGATATTGATTGGAGGGGTGGATCAAGAGGAGAAATAGAGAACAAGAATGCTGTTCTTGCGGAGGCAAAGGCATTACGAGCCTGGGCCTATCGTCATTTGACGTTTGGATGGGGGGATGTCCCTCTGAACCTCGAGGAATCGCTGGGGTCAAATATCAAAACTGACTGGACCAGGACAGATGTGGACGTAGTTCGAAATCAAATGAAATCGGACTGGATTTTTGCACAGCAACATCTGGATTCGGAGCCGCCAATTCCAGGAAAAATTAGTAAAGGTGCGGTCCAGCATTATCTTTCAGAGCTTTATCTCATTCAAAATAAGCCCGACAGTGTCCTGTATTGGGCTGATCAGGTTATTAATAATCCTGCATATGGTTTGATCACTGAAAGGTATGGAGTTCGAAGTAATGAACCCGGCGTGCCGTTTATGGATATGTTTTATG
>CALEIL010000180.1 GCA_937876435.1 uncultured Bacteroidota bacterium | reverse complement strand
GTATGGACAACCAGGGTGCGCGGATATGGGCCGACCTTACCACGAAGGCCGCTCAGGACAACAATCGGGAAATTGCCATCGTACTCGATGATGAGGTAGTTTCTGCACCGAGTGTTAACACCCCGATTACTGATGGAAATAGCTCCATCACAGGTAATTTTACCGTGCAGGATGGAAATGACCTGGCCTCTGTACTGGAGGTTGGAAAACTGCCTGCTGAACTCAATATTATTTCAGAATCGTTGGTCGGTCCATCATTGGGTAAGGCAAACATTCAGAAGAGTGTGGTTACCTTAATTTCTGGATTCCTTATCCTAATGATCTTTATGATCTTCTATTATAATGGAGGTGGAATCGTTTCGATATTAGCCTTGTTCACCAACCTGTTCTTCATCTTTGGAGCCCTGGCTTCCTATGGGACGGTATTGACTTTGCCAGGTATCGCAGGGGTCATCCTCACTATTGGTATGGCCGTGGATGCCAACGTCATCATATATGAACGGATTAAGGAGGAATTGCGGGCCGGGAAAAGCCCGCTCAATGCGGTCAAGGAAGGATTTAGCAATTCCTATTCTGCCATTATTGATGCCAACGTTACGACAATTCTGATCGGTTTTATTCTGGCGTATTTTGGGGTAGGACCTATTAAAGGGTTTGCGGTAGTATTGATCTGGGGGGTTATATTCTCCTTTATCACCGCGGTATGGGTTTCTCGGCTCATCATCGATTACTGGAATTCCAAAGGCAAAGGGTTTGTATCCTTTTATCGCCCGTCTACCAGAAATGTCCTGGCCAATCTGAACATAGACTGGTTGGGTATGAGGAGAAAGGGTTATATATTTTCCATCACCTTATCGGTTCTGGGATTGATTTCGATTTTTACACGTGGGTTTGAACTGGGTGTGGATTTCAAGGGAGGGTATTCCTACAACGTTGAATTTCCTCAGGATGCGGATGTTTCTGTTCAGGATCTGTCCGAAGCTCTGGCCGTTTCATTTGAATCGACGCCAATCGTCAAATCGATCGATGTAGGAAATCACTTCAATATCACCACCTCTTATCTGATCGACGACAAATCTGATGACGCGCCTGAGAGGGTCATGGCAAAATTATACGAAGGAGTCAATTCTGTCATGGGAGGGAGTCTGGATTTCGAGGATTTCAGTTCCACAGAAGGGACCGGAACCCATATCCTGAGTTCCAGCCAGGTAGGGCCGACTATGGCTCAGGACATCGTCAACAGTTCCTGGAAAGCGGTTCTCCTTGCACTTCTGGCTATATTCCTTTACATTTTTGTTCGGTTCAACAGATGGCAGTACAGTCTGGGGGCGGTCGTGTCACTGGCTCATGATGCCCTGGTGATTTTGGGGATTTTCTCGATTTTCAGAGGCATCCTTCCATTTTCTATGGAAATCGACCAGGCATTCGTGGCGGCTATACTGACCGTTATCGGATACTCAATCAACGATACGGTGATCGTATTTGACCGGATTCGGGAAAATTTCAACAGCTATAGCAAAAAATCAAGGTATGAACTGATAAATGATGCGATCAATAGCACCATGTCCCGTACCCTGATCACCTCCATGACTACCATCATGGTGGTCTTCCTGTTACTTCTTTTTGGAGGAAGTAGCATCAAAGGATTTGCTTTTGCGATTACCTTTGGAATCCTATTTGGTACCTACTCAACGGTTTTCGTATCTACTCCGATTTTGTATGATTTGTTAGGAGCAGGGAAAGATAAAAAACCTGAGCCGGAGAAGAAGGAAAAGAAAACAGCCACTGTATAAAAGGTCCTTTTCAGAGGTAAAAAATAACAAGCTTAGATTAATAAAGGGCAATGTCAACCAACATTGCCCTTTTTTTGTTATTTTTAATTAATGGAGTGGCTGAAAAAATTTTGGATACTGATACTGACATCGATCGTTGTGATCGGTTGCACCACTACGGAGAAAATCGCAGATGGACGATCCGCTTATGATCGTAAGCGCTACGCTCAGGCTATTCAGTATATGCTCCCCGAATTTGAACAGACCCGCCATCCGGGATTAAAAGGGGAACTGGCCTATATGCTCGGGGATTCATACGACCATATCGGTTTTTATGCGGATGCCAAAAAATGGTTTTTCGAAGCCTACGATCTGGAATACGGTCTGCAGGCGTTGCTCAAATAC
>CALEIL010000179.1 GCA_937876435.1 uncultured Bacteroidota bacterium | reverse complement strand
TGGGCACGAAAACCGGTGGCCCACAAGATGACGTCGGCTCGCTGGAAGGTGCCATCGGCCCAGCGCACGCCGTCCGGCTCGATCCGCTGGAACATCGGCTTGCGGTCCAGGGCGCCGCGCCGGGCGGCGGCACGCAGCTCGGGGGTCCACAGCAGCCCGGTCACGGACACCACGGACAGCGGCGGCAGGCCCTCGCGCACGCGTTCGGCGACCATCGCGACCGCCCTGCGGCCCTCCTCGGGTCCGAACGGCCCGGTGCGCCAGACGGGCTCGCGGCGGGTGACCCAGGTGGTGGACGTGACGTGGGAGAGCTCCTCGAGGAACTGCACCGCCGAGATCCCGCCGCCCACGACGACCACGTGCTGACCGGCGAGCTCCTCGGCGCTGACGTAGTCGGCGGTGTGCAGCTGGCGGCCCAGGAAGGTCTCCCGGCCGGGGTAGTACGGCCAGTACGGCCGCCCCCAGGTACCGGTGGCGTTGATGATACCAAGACTGCTGAATTGTGGCCCATTTGTCCTGATTAGAAACCGCCCGCTCCGTTCTATTACTTCGTGAACCCTGACGGGTCTTATGATGGGTAATTCAAATTCGCTCTCGTACTTTCCGAAATACTCCGGAACGGCTTCGTTGGCCCGAACCTCCTCCTCTTCTGATACCGTCGCCTGGTCAAATTCCAACCCCGGGAGATCGTTGATCCCATTGACCCGGTTCAGGGTCAGAGAATCCCACCGGTGTTGCCAGGCTCCTCCGGGGCCAAACTCGTCATCCAGGACCACAAATCCTCTACCCGGTTCGAGACCCTTTCTTTTGAGATGGTAGGCTGCGGACAATCCGGCTTGTCCTGCTCCAATGACCACGATATCGACTTTGTGATACACATTGGATTGCATTTTTTGTACTGTAGATGTCCGGAAACTGTCCATACGAACGCAACAACAATTATGGTGTTTTGGTTTGGAAGTGAGAAATTTTAAAGACCGGATATTAATTTATATATTTATGCAAGGTTCAAAAATGATGAAAATGAAACGCTCCGCCCACGCCGAAAACATTCTGGCCCAAATAAATGATGACATCAAATTAGGGGACTTACGCAAACTGGCCAAGAGCATTAAAAAAGATCACGACCTTGCCCTGGATTTGTGGTCCACAGGAAAGCTAAAACCAAGACTTCTGGCCATTCTGATTTTTGACAAAAAACTATTGTCCGAAGAACTGATTGACCAATTGGTCGAGGATATGTCGATTCATGCTTTTGATGCACGCAATCAATTAATGGACTGGCTAATGGCCAATCAACTCGTCAAAGACAAGAAGAAAATTGCCTTGATTGAATCCTGGCAAAATAGTCCCTTCGCACTCCAGAGACGAACTTTCTGGTACTACCAGGGTCGTCAGAGATGGACCGGACAGACACCTCCAGACAATACCGAAGATCTTGTTTCGACTATTGAAGCCAATATCGCTGAAGAAAAACCAGAAGTCCAATGGGCCATGAACTTCACGGCAGGATGGATAGGCGTTTACGATGCCCAATATCGGGAACGATGCATTACAATCGGAGAACGAACGGGTCTTTACAGAGGAGAAATGGTTTCTAAAGGTTGTACGCCCAATTATTTGCCGGAATTTATTTCGATAGAAGCGAATAAGAGAAATTTGTAAACATTCGGTTAGCCCCACAATCAACCGCCGTGCGAAAATTAGAATTAAAATCAAGTCCTGAGGTTTGACATTTCCCATTCGACGAATATCAAAAATTGACACCGTTAATCCGTTCAAAGGATTACATAAATTTATGATTAATCTTCTCATTGTATAAACTGAAACCAACGAAAGGTCCGTTGAATTTACCAAAGGCAAGGCCGCAATTAATCAATACAATATGATATATGTTACCGTTTCTTACCAGGTTTCACCAGAGTTTGTGGAACAAAACAAATCCAATATTGAAAAATTCCTCCGGGATTTTGAGCAGTTGGACAACTCAAAGTTCACCTATAGCGTGTTCGTAAAAGACGATGGAGTCACCTTCGTCCACCGATCCAATTACAAGAATGAATCGATTCAAAAGGAGTTGTTGAATGTCCCATCGTTTCTGGAATTTCAAAAAGAACGGGATGAAAGTGGATTGAATAATACGCATCATGTCGATGTTCTCACGTTGGTGGGAAGTACCCAAACATTGATATAGAATGCCTGCAGAAGATTGTCCAAAAGTTTATCTATACAGGAGAATAGTCCAGGCAAAGCTTTTCATAGACGCCCATTTTGCGGAGAATATAAATGTGGAAGACATTTCCGACGAATCTCACTTTTCAAAATTCCATTTTATAAGACTGTTTAAGGACGTATACGGAACAACACCTCATCAATATTTAAAACTGGTCCGGATCAAAGAAGCTCAAGAACTATTGGAACGGGACCATTCTGTGTCTGAAACCTGTTTTGCGGTAGGATTCAATAGCCTTTCCTCTTTCAGTGGATTGTTTAAAACCATAACCGGAAAATCGCCTTCGGCATACTCCAGACAACATAAAGAGATGGCCGAAAAAATCAGAAAAACACCATTGGCTTTTATACCCGGATGTTATGCTTATCAACACGGTTGGCTGGAAAATAGCAATTCTGAAGAAGTCCGGGAAAAAACAAGCACTGATATTTGATGAATCATTAAAAACAACAATCCATGATAACAAAAATGACCGTCACCAATATTCATGTGCTTGACCAGGATAGTGCCTATGATTTCTATGTCAATAAATTGGGGTTTGACGTTGTGGATGACATCCCTATGGGGCCGGATTCCCGGTGGCTCACGGTTTCACCCCCCGAACAACCTGATTTACAATTGGTCCTTTTTCCTGTAAAAGTGAGTAAAATATTCCCGAAAGAAACGGCTGAAACATTAATCAACCTGATCAAAAAAGGCATATTCGGGTGTGGGGTGTTAACCTGTCACAACATTTTTGCGACCTATGAGGAATTGAAATCCAGGGGTGTGGAGTTTATAAAACCACCAACAAAGGAATTTTACGGAACGGAAGCACTCTTCAAAGACGATTCTGGTAACTACTTTTCTTTGCAACCTCTTAATAATTTTGATGATGAAGACCATATTTGAACACGACGTAAGAGCCGGATTGATCGAAAGAATCGGACAAGTATCCGAAAATGACGAAGCACAATGGGGGAAAATGAACGTCTATCAGATGCTCAGACACAATACCTATTGGAACCGCTGGATTCATGGGGAAGGTGATTTCAAATACAAACAAGCATTTCTCGGGAAGCTGTTCGGAAAAATAGCCTTAAAAAGAATGATCCGGGACGACAAACCATTTGACAAAAACGTACCAACCTCTGATCAGTTTAAGGTGGCGGAAACTTCCGGTGACCTGGAAAACGAAAAAATTAAATGGATTTCATTGATCCAGGAATATGATAATTTTCACAATCCTACTTTTGTCCACGACTTTTTCGGAAAAATGACCAAAGAACAGATCGGGATATTGGCTTACAAGCATACCGATCATCATTTGAGACAATTTGGATTGTAACGGATTCAATGCACCGGGATTCAATCTTTTTCTCAATAGTTGACCTCAGTTTCGTATATTGTAACACCTGACAGGTAATTAGTAAACCAATCCAATATTGACCGATAACCAAGCCATCATATCATTTTTACGGTCCATCACTTCATTTCACGATGAGGAAATCATTGACTTTCTGGCATCTGGAAAAAACATAGAAGTGCCCAAAGGGGAGTTTCTTATCCCGGCCGGTCAAACCTGTAAAACCTTTGGTTTTGTTCATCGTGGCACATTCAGTTTTCTCATCATGAATGACGACGGAGAACACGTAAAAGACTTCTCTGGCAGTAACAAACTCATCACAGCTTATTCCAGTTTTATGACACAAACACCTTCACAGATTTATATCCGGGCAGAAGAAAATGCAAAACTGACCCAATGGAGTTATGACACTTATCAACGATTGCTTCGGTCATCGGACAATTGGAAATTATTCGCCTTGAATATTGCGAATTATTTGTACCTGAGAAAAGAAAAACGAGAAATCAGCTTATTAACAGAATCTGTCGAAATTCAATACCTTAATCTTTTGGAAGAATTCCCCGATATAGTCCACAATGTGCCTCAATACCTTTTAGCGTCTTATCTTGGTATCCGGCCTCAATCTCTCTCCAGGATAAGAAATAGAATAGCGTCGCACCGAAGTTAACCATGGTGAATGGATTGCGAAAGGCTATCATAGAACTTTGCTTTATTATTTGAAATAAAAAAATCATGAAGCATCTAAAATTCACAACCATCATGGGAATCGCCCTCTTATTACAAAGTTGTACCTCACAATTGTTGGCTCCGACAG
>CALEIL010000178.1 GCA_937876435.1 uncultured Bacteroidota bacterium | reverse complement strand
CTTTGTCGTCTATATCCAGTTCACGTAAGCTTTCCATAGCTGCCCCCAATTGGCCTTTGCCGCCATCGATAATGATCAGATCGGGGAGCGTCTGGTTTTCGTCGATCATCCGTTTGTACCGCCTGAAAACAACTTCTTTCATAGCGGCAAAATCGTCCTGCCCTTCGATTGATCGGACTATGAAGTGGCGGTAATCCGATTTGGCCGGCTTACCATGGCGAAAGACCACGCAGGAAGACACCGTATTGGATCCCTGCATAGTAGAATTATCAAAGCATTCGATGTGGTATGGCGTCCGGGTCATATTGAGATCGGTTTTCAGAGTTTCCAGAATCCGTTCCTCGTGGCTTGGTTTTTTCTTGAATTTGGCTTGTTGTTCATAAAAATGCAGCTTGAAAAATTTGATGTTCTTGATCGACAGGTCGATCAGACTTTTTTTATCCCCCCGCTGAGGCCGGGTTACCGTTACATCCTCCATCATCCATCCAGGCTTGTGCGAAACAACCACTTCCGGTGCATTGGAATTGAATCGGTCCCGGAACACGGGGATGATGGTCTCCAGGATATCCGCCTCGGTGAGATCGACTTTGAGTCTGACCTCTTCCGTATGGGAATTGATGATGGCTCCCCTGATCACCCGGATATAGTTGGCAAAAGCGTAATCCCCATCGATTTCGACCGCAAAAACATCGATGTTTTCGATCCTTGGATTCACCACGGTCGATTTGGCCTGGTAATCTTCGAAAGCGATCATTTTTTCCTTCAGTTCCTGCGCCTTTTCAAAATTGAGTTGATCAGCGAAATGCTGAATCTGACTCATCAGGTGATCTTTGACCGGCTTGAAATTACCTTTTAGTATATTTTTGATTTGACGTATCTTGTCATTGTAATGCTCTTCGGTTTCCAGACCTTCACAGGGACCCTCACAATTTCCAATGTGGTATTCGAGGCAGACCTTATATTTGCCGGCTTCGATGTTTTCGCGGCTGAGATTGAGATGGCAGGTACGCAGTGGAAAGAGATCCCGGATGAGACCCAGGAGAATATTAGCCCGCCACTTGGAAGTGTAAGGGCCGAAATAGTCAGACCCGTCCCGCTCAATCTGCCTGGTGAAAAACACGCGTGGAAACCGTTCATTCTTAATGCAGATATAGCTATACGATTTACCGTCCTTGAGCATCACATTGTACCGGGGGATATGTCGTTTGATTAGCGTATTCTCCAGCAAAAATGCATCAGACTCGCTTTCCACTACCGTCCATTTGATCTCCGTGGCGTTGCTGACCATCATTCTCGTACGAAATTGCCTGTGCTCGTCTGAAGTAAAATAACTCGTCAGTCGTTTTTTCAAATCCTTGGCCTTGCCTATATAAATTGGGGTTCCCGATTTATTGAGGAACAGATAGATCCCGGGTGTGCGGGGAATCGATCCGGATATTTTGTCAAAATCAATACGCTTCATGTTGAGTGACGCTCATTTTATAAAATCTCCTGCTAATATAGGAAGGTGGATTAAGAGAATCTTTATCTTTACGGGGCTATTGTAAAATATAACTGCATTATGAAAAAGGACTATCAAGGGAAAAAAGTTTTAGTGAGAGTGGACTTTAATGTCCCTCTGGATAAAGAATATAATATCACTGATGACACCAGAATACAAGCCGCGTTGCCCACGATCAGGGAACTGCTGGACCGCCACGCCGCGGTGATCCTGATGTCCCACCTGGGCCGTCCTCAGAAAAAGAGAAAAGAAGATGGCAGTATCGACAGGGAAAAATTTACCCTGAAACACGTCGTAGACCATCTTTCCCAATTACTGGAGCAACCCGTTATTTTTGCCTCTGATACGGTCGGGGAGGATGCCCATGAAAAAGCAGATGCTCTCGGACCAGGAGAAGTTCTTTTGCTGGAAAACACCCGATTTGAACCGGGAGAGGAGAAAGGCGATGAAGAACTGGCACGGCAAATGAGTCAACTCGGAGACTATTACGTCAACGATGCCTTTGGGACGGCTCACCGGGCTCATGCCTCTACGACCCTGATTGCGAAGTTTTTTGACTCCGATCATAAATCATTCGGATTGTTGATGGACAAGGAATTGAAAAATGCAGAAGTGGTCAGAAATCAGCCAGAAAGACCCTATACGGCAATCGTAGGGGGGGCCAAGGTATCGGACAAAATTGGTTTGTTGAAGAACCTCCTGGGCAAATGCGATTATATCCTGGTCGGAGGGGGAATGGCTTATACCTTCTTCCGGGCGAAGGGAGGTGAGATTGGGAATTCCCTGGTGGAAGAGGATAAGCTGGATCTGGCCAACGAGCTGATGCAGGAAGCTGCCGGCAAGGGTACGCAAATCCTGTTGCCTCAGGACAGCGTGATCGCTGATCAATTTAGCAATGAAGCCAATACGAGGATTGCGCCGAGCGATGAGATTCCGGAAGGATGGATGGGCCTCGATATCGGGGGCAAGGCTATAGGGGAATTTTCGGATATTATCCTTCGATCCAACACCATCATGTGGAATGGTCCGATGGGAGTTTTTGAGATGGAAAAGTTTGCCAGAGGAAGTATCGCCATAGCGGAAGCCATGGCGGAAGCCAGCAGAATCGGGGCATTTACCATGGTCGGCGGTGGAGACTCCGTGTCAGCCGTCAACCAGTCCGGGGTAGCTGATCAGATCTCATTTATTTCCACAGGGGGCGGAGCGATGCTGGAATACCTGGAGGGAAAAACCTTGCCGGGAGTCGCCGCTATTATTGATTGATGATTTCGGAGTGATGATTTCAGATTCAATGTCGTTTAGTTAGCGGCTCTATAATATTTTGTAGTCCTTATGGCGCAGCTTTTTAGGCTAAAGCTCTGGTCCCTGGGCGTAACTCGGAACCGCAGGCTATTGCCTGGATTGGTAATCACAGATTTTAATCCGTGGGTTATGGCATCCAATTTAATTGAAAGCCATGCATCGGTAATTCCGCTTACGCACAACCTACCCCACCCATAAGAGCCCATACCGGGGAGGGCTTGCCGATCCTAAGTAGAATGTGGGATCGACTAGGCCTGACCGACGACGGGCTCCGGCAGGCAGGCCCATTATCACCAGTTTCTGCCTCGATTCTAGCGTAGGATCGATCAAGATCTATCAAAAGATAATATAATATCGGTTATAGCGAAAATTAGTATATTTCCTCTGAATTATAGACACCATCTTTATTCAGCGAAATAAAAAGCAGAAATAATAATGCGAACCACCGATAATATATGGGTAATCTGTACCGGATTCATACTAATGTTACCTGTTTTTACTTCGGGTTGTCTGGGAACATCGGATCACCAACAAGCTGAGGTGGACTGGATTCCGGGTGAATTGAATCGCATCGCTTACCACAATCCCGCTATCACGGTGGATCTCGGTGTCGGACTATGGGCTCTGCCGTTACCCATGGATTACGACCAGGATGGAGACCTGGACCTGGTAGTATCCTGCCCTGACTATCCTTTCAATGGGATATACTTCTTCGAAAACAAAGATGGACAGGTCGAAAAACCGGTTTTTGAGCCCCCGGTGCGCATAGGAGACCAGGAGAGGAACATCGAAATATCCTATTTTGCCGATACGCCTCACATCCTGATACCCGGTCAGGAAATGACCGGATGGGGAAGTGGTCAGCTAGTGAAAACCGACATTTATCCTGTCGAAGAAATTCTCAAGGATTTTCCAAAGAAAAAGCCCCGTTTCAACCAGTGGAAGTACGTGGACTGGGAGGGCGATGGCGATAGGGACATCCTCGTGGGAGCGGATGATTGGGGGGACTACGGCTGGGACAACGCCTTTGATGATGAGGGCAACTGGACCAACGGACCTTTGCACGGATACGTCTATCTCATCCGAAATGACGAGGGCCAGTACGTGAATATGGGGCGGTTGAAAGCCGCCGGTGAAGTCATCGATGTGTACGGAGCTCCGTCACCCAATCTGGCTGATTTTGACGGCGATGGAGATCTGGATCTGATCTGTGGAGAATTTCTGGATAAATTGACCTGGTTTGAGAATATTGGGAGCCGTGAGAATCCGGAATTTGCATCCGGCAGGCATCTCGTCAATGAAAACGGTGTCCTCCACATGGATTTGCAAATGATACTCCCGACGGCCATCGACTGGACCGGAGATGGCCATATGGACCTGATCATCGGGGACGAAGATGGACGGGTGGCTTTGCTGAAAAATACCGGGCAAGTGAAAGATCGCATGCCGGTATTTGAGGATCCGTATTACTTCCAACAAAAACCGGATAAGGTCAAGTTTGGAGCCCTGGCCACGCCCCACAGCATTGACTGGGATGGGGACGGTGACGAAGATCTGATCACGGGTAATACAGCGGGCCACATTGGTTTTATCGAGAACCTTGACGGAGGTTACCCACCGAAATGGGCAGAGCCAGTTCTGCTGAAAGCGGATGGAGAGGTGATCCATATTCAGGCCGGGGAAAGCGGGTCGATTCAAGGTCCTGCCGAGGCCAAATGGGGCTATACGACCTTGTCCGTGGCCGACTGGAATGGGGATGATTTACCTGACATCATCGTCAATTCAATCTGGGGGAAGGTCATCTGGTACGAAAACACCGGTAGCAGGACACAACCCAGATTAGCTGCAGCGCAGCCCGTAAAAGTCGATTGGGGGAATTCCCGACCGGACAAACCCGAATGGACCTGGTGGGAGCCCCGCGCAGATGAATTGGCAACTCAATGGCGAACCACTCCTTACGCCATAGACTGGAACGAAGATGGATTGATGGATCTGATCATGCTGGATCACGAAGGATACCTGTCTTATTTTGAACGGGAAATGAAGGACGATCAATTGGTGCTTCGACCAGGACAAAGGGTTTTTTATGGAGATGATTACAGCAGCTACAATCCCAATAACACAGTCCAGGATAGTATCCCGGGATTGTTACGTCTCAATGTTAAAAAATATGGAGGAAGCGGTCGGGTGAAGCTTTGTTTCGCCGACTGGGATGGCGATGGACGGAAAGATTTGTTGGTCAACAGCACCAATGTCAACTGGCTAAGGAACGAGGGAAAGAAAGATGGTCTGACGCATTTTACCAACCAGGGTGCTTTGTCCGATCATCGACTCGCCGGCCATACCACCAGTCCTACTATCGTAGACTGGAATATAGATGGGATCCCGGATATGTTGGTTGGCGCAGAGGATGGCTTTTTCTTTTATAT
Organism: uncultured Bacteroidota bacterium; assembly: GCA_937876435.1. GTDB lineage: Bacteria > Bacteroidota > Bacteroidia > Chitinophagales > Saprospiraceae > Membranihabitans. The sequence goes on along the minus strand of CALEIL010000178.1, from coordinate 9,790 downwards.
GGAGAATCCGAGAACACTTTAAATTTTAAACATCGATGAAAAAATACCATTATATAGAAATACAGTGCATTCTGTCGTCCCAAAAACCGATGCTCTTCCTAAGGAGTTGTACGGCGATCGTGCTCTTTTTTATTTCTATCTCAGTCACCTTGGCCCAGAACCCTACCTACGCCCAACGGCTGGGCTTTCCGGCGGGAAAACGGGTCCTGATACTGCACGTGGATGACGCGGGTATGTCGTGGGATTCCAATGAAGGAACGATCCGATCTATCCGCGACGGGGTGGCCAATTCGTGCAGCGTCATGATGCCCTGTCCCTGGGTTCCCGACATGGTCCGGTACATCAGGGAAAATCCAGAGATGGATGCCGGACTGCATCTTACTCTCACCTCTGAATGGAAAAAGTATCGATGGGGGCCGTTGATGGGTAAACCAGCCGTGCCGGGTCTGGTCGATCAGGAGGGGGCTATGTGGCACAGCGTAGCCCAGGTGGTGGAACACGCTTCTCCAGATGAGATAGAAGCCGAGATCCGTGCCCAGATCGACAGAGCCCGCACCATGGGCTTTGAACCGACCCATCTGGATTCCCATATGGGGACGTTGTTCGCGGATGTGGATTTTCTTCAGAGATACATCAAAGTCGGGATCGAATATCAGATACCTGTGATGTTTCCGGGAGGCCATATATCTTTTTTGAAGGAGGATTACCGGCAGGAAGCCAAAGAAGAATTGCAGAAAAAGGGGAAATACGTAGAAGGGATGGAGATCCCCTTGCCCGATCTCCTGAGTTATGTTCCTATTCTTGGTAACCAAATCTGGGAGGGTGGTTTGCCCGTGCTGGATGACCTGCACAACGTATCCGGATGGCACATTCCGGAGGATATGGACCGGACAGACGAAAACCTACAGAAGTATTATACCGATAAATACATCGAAACCATCGAACAATTGGAGCCAGGTTTGACGATGGTGATTATGCACTGCACCAAACCCTCTGAAATTTTTAGTGAAATATCGGGTTCGGGGGATCGACGCAGAGCGGATATGCTGTCTATGCAGGATCCACGACTCCGTCAATACCTGGAAAAAGAAGGCATTATTTTAACGACCTGGAGGGAAGTAATGGAACGCAGGAAGAATATTAAGGACTGAGACTATGTACCTTTTTAGAATCAACTGTATTAATGAAAGTTTTCACGTATCGGATCGGTGCATACAGCATGTCTCGTCCTAAGTCGGCGGGGTGCAAAATCAGGCAATGAGAATTGCCGGGACAAATGGATGAAAGCATTTTTTAAGAGGAGGAGTAAGTTTGTATTTCAATAGATTTTTAATTAAAATATCACCCCCATTAATGCCTGAAAAGCCTTCAGGGATGGCAAAAAAGAAAGTATGAAGAAAAAAATGAATGGATTAATGAAATCGATGTTATCTCAAGGACTCGTAGTGATGACAGCTATTCTGATAGCCGGAGCTATGCTGTTTTCCTGCCAGGGTGCCGGAGAAAAGACCGGGAACAAGGAAGAAATGGAGGACGCAATCAAGGACTTTATTTATGATAAGCCCGACGGATTTGTACAATGCCATGCATCCACGATCGCCCGATTGGAAAACGGAAATTTTGTTGTGGCCTGGTTTGGCGGAACGGCTGAGAAAGACGACGATGTAGGCATCTGGATGTCGACGGGTAAGCCCGGTAATTGGACCAAGCCCGTAGAACTGGAAAAACTCCGGGAGGATCCTCACTGGAATCCGGTCCTGTTCAACGCCCCCGATGGGAGGGTAATATTGTATTTTAAGGTAGGAAAGGAAATCCCGACCTGGGAAACCTGGTACACCGTTTCTACGGATAACGCCAAGACCTGGAGTAAGGCCCTCGAACTGGTTCCGGGAGACCGGGGCGGTCGCGGACCTGTGAAGAATAAAGCCATCGTACTGAGCAACGGCGATTGGCTGGCACCAGCTTCCCATGAAGAGGGTCCCTGGTTGTCGTTTGTGGACCGGAGTGTGGACGATGGGATGAGCTGGCAGGCAGAAGAATATGTGCCCATGGATACTGCCCTGGTTAAAGGAAAAGGAGCTATCCAACCCACTCTGTGGGAATCCAGCCCGGGCAAGGTGCATATGCTTGTCCGAACTTCATCCGGCTTTATCGGCCGGAGCGATTCGGACGATTATGGAAAGACCTGGTCTTCACTCTACGATACCGGACTACCCAACCCCAACAGCGGCATCGATCTCGTCAAATTACCCGGTGGAGAACTGGTCCTGGCGTATAATCCCGATGACAAAAACTGGGGGGACCGCGCCCCTCTGACTCTCGCGGTGTCGGAGGACAATGGCAAAACCTGGCCGTATAAACTCGACATTGAAACCGGCGTTCCGGACGATGAGTTTTCATATCCTTCGATCATTTCCTGGGACGATACCGTCGCTGTGGTTTATACCTGGCAACGGGAGAAAGTGGCTTTTTATCAGGCGACTTTGGAGCAGATTAAGGAAAAAGCAGAGGCGGCGGAATTTTGAATTTTTAATGTTAAATTTTGAAATGGGTGTTTGTTAAAAAGGGACATAGTAATTCACACAGAGATATAATAATTCTATGTTTCCTAAATACCTATGTGGTTCAATAAAAAGATTGGGAATAAACAATACATTGAGAGCCATGGGATGAACCGATATGGAATTCTGGGGTTTAGACCATAGAAGGATCGTTGATAACCAGGCAAGGAGTTTAGTTGGAAGAAGTACAATGAATAAAAATAAGAACAATCGATTCTTCATGCACAAAATAAAAATGACCAGTCCCTTTTATATTTCAGATACGTTCAGACGTTTTGGGTATATCGTGGTGGTAGTTGTTTTAGTGGCCGGGTCGTTCTCCAAAGCTCTATCTCAGGTAAATCGTCTTCCTCAGCGGATTATGATCAATCCAATGGAGGCCGGAAATACCGGAGTGGCAATAACCTGGAGAATCGAAGACCCGGATGTAGATCAATATATTCAGTGGTTGGAAGCGCAGGCCAACCCTGTCAAAGATCTCACCCGGTACGATCAAAAGCAAGCGGTCGGTAGACGGGATACGGTGAGTTACGACGGGCATACGTCCGTGTTTCACAGTTACCGGGTCCGATTGCCGGACCTGACACCAGGCAAGTCGTACATGTATAGGGTAGGCAGCGAAGAAAGCGGCTGGAGCGAGTGGATCCAATTTGACTTACCCGCCGATGAACCGGATTCCAGGCTGACGTTTATCTATCTCGGCGATCCTCAAAACGATCTTCGAAGTCAATGGTCCCGGGCAATCCGGGAAGCCTATGCTACAGCTCCGGAGGCCGATTTTATCCTATACGCCGGCGATTTGGTCAATAAAGGGTACAACGATGACGAATGGAGAGACTGGTACGATGCGGGGAGCTTTATCCATCGGATGGTGCCATCTATTCTAACCCCGGGAAACCATGAATTTACCAATGTGGTATTGACCCCATTGTGGCGCTCTCATTTTACATTACCCGAAAACGGGCCTTCAGACGCAGAAGCCCTCAAGGGGGCTTGTTATTTTGTGGATTATCCAAATCTCCGGGTGATTTCACTCGATGGGGAACAGATCGACGAAGACCCCCAGATGCGACTGGCCATGGTTCGGTGGCTGGATGATGTTTTGAAAAATAATCCAAAGCAGTGGGTAATCATGACCATGCATTATCCATTTTACAGCACCAAACCTGACCGATCCAATCCCAAGCTCAAAGCTGCATTCAAACCTTTGGTGGATAAATACGGGGTGGATCTTATCCTGCAGGGGCATGACCATGGGTATGGCCGCGGAATGTTGGACCAGACTGAAAACGGGCCGGTCGATCGTGGAACCATGTACGTAGTGTCGGTCAGTGGTCCCAAGATGTACGAAGTGGGACAGGAAAAATGGATGCAGGCCCGGGGGGAGAATGTACAGTTGTACCAGGTGATTTCCATCCGGGGCAATCAACTGGATTATACGAGTTATTCCGTGGATGGGCAGGAGTTTGATAAATTTTCGCTCCTGAAATCAGATAAAGGAAGTCGATTGATTGAAAAAAAGAAACCATGAAAAAAACAAACGTAGTACGAAGTTTAGGGGTATTGTGCCTGATTTTTATCGTGACCTGGAGTTTTTCCCAGACGACCACGCTGCCGACCCGGATTTTTGTCAATCCACTCGAATCGGGACACAATGGACTGGCTATGACGTGGCGATGTCCGGTGGATGTACAAAAGAGTTATTTACAATACCAGATAGCATCCCCACATCCTGTGAAAGATGGTAAAACGGGAATTATCCTGGAAGCTTATGCAGAATTGGATACGGTAACCTATGACGGGCACACAGGGATTTACAAAAGTTTCAGAGTTAAAATACCGGATCTGCAACCAGGGTCCAAGTATATGTACAGGGTGGGAAGTGACTCCGATGGATGGAGCGAATGGATCCAGGTTGATCTGCCTAAAGCGCATCCGGATTCACTATTTTCATTTATTTATCTCGGGGACCCTCAAAGCGATCTGCGCAGTCAATGGTCGAGGACGATCCGACAGGCATTCCGTACTGCTCCCGACGCTTCTTTTATACTCTATGCAGGAGACCTGGTCAACCGGGGATACAGCGACCGGGAATGGGGTGATCTGTACCAGGGTGGGGATTTTATCCACCGGATGATCCCATCGATCATGACGCCGGGCAACCACGAATACGATTATCCGATGCTGTCTCCATTGTGGCGTACGCACTTCACACTGCCCAACAATGGTCCCCAAGGGTATCCCATGCTGGAAGGCGGGTGCTACTACATCGATTATCCGGCGATGCGAATCATTTCACTGGATGGTACGACGAGTGAGAACGACCGGAAATTGCGGAGGGTCCAGGCCCGGTGGCTGGAATCGGTATTAAAAAATACCAAACAAAAATGGACTATTGTGACCTTACATCAACCCTTTTACAGCACCAAAGAAAGCCGGGATAATCCCCAGATCCGTCGGGCATTTCAACCCCTGGTGGAAAAATACGGCGTAGATCTGGTGTTGCAGGGGCATGATCACGCATACGGCCGGGGTATGCTCGATGCCGGTGAATCGACACCGGGTAACTCGGGTACCATGTACGTGGTATCTGTCAGCGGGCCCAAGCAGTATGAGGTGGGTACGGCCAAATCCTGGATGCAGAAAAGCGGGGAAAATGTGCAACTTTACCAGGTCATCGACATCCTGGGAGATGAATTAAAATTCCGGACCTATACCACCACGGGGGAACTTTTCGACGCTTTCTATCTGGATAAAAAGTCCGACGGGAAGATCCGACTGAGGGAAGTGTCGGTGGATTAGCAAAGAGTTTGACAAATATCAAAAGGGCTTCCCTAATAGGTTTGCCTGGCCATCGTTTGTTTGGGATTGGATGAGGATGTACTTTTCAAAGATTTGAATTTCACAGGATTTTTGTTTGAATTCCTGGTGATTCATGATCTACGTGTTTACGTCCAGGCCAATGATGCAAGAGTGTTCCATTACCGGGATTCCAATAGATAGAAAATTGATGCAATAGTTCAAAAATACAATGGAGACTGGATAGCATTTGAAAAAAATTGGGGACAGCTCAAATAGAAGAAGCCGCTGTAAATCTCCTGAAATTCTCGAAAAATATAAATCATAAAAAATCCGGCCGGCCTGGTTCGCTGAACATTGTCACGGGTGCCGGCTGAGCTATACCAGAAAAGATGGCGTCAATGTGATTTCTTTGAGGTCATTGGGTTACTGATATACCCTATTCCATAATTAATCTTCACCCAATAGCACAATCCAATGATCTGGAATAGGGATAAATTCATCTTTTCCCGCCGGTTTTTAGATTGCATTCGATGCACAAAACGAGGGGAGGGAGGTAACATATTTTTCACGACGTACCAGAGAGGAAATTTATGGAAATCATTTTCGGCGTGTCCTCTGCCCAGTCTTCGACATTTGGCCGTAAAGGCCTTTCTGGACTTGAATGGGTACTGGAAACGTACATGGGAATTAACCGTCAATTTGTATCCAAGATTCCGTGCCCTGACGGTCCATTCCATATCACCCAAAGACCGTACTTCCTGAAAAGGACCGACTACTTCCCACACTTTTTTATAAAAAAACAGGTTGGTGGCCGGTAATGCTTTAACCGGTCCCGGGTCTTTGGGATCAATGACGGAATGCAAATAGTCAAAACGTTGAAAGAGGTTGAGCCTGGCCGGGTTCGGTCGTGCGACTATACCACCCAGGATCGTGTCATCCCGGAGCAAGTCCAAGGCATATTCCAACCAGCCTGATTCCACGATGGCGTTTACATCCAGTAAAGCAATGATATCACAACCGGACCGTTCGATGCCCAGGTTGCGGGCGATGTAGGGCGAAGGCTTCGAGTCGGACCGAAGCATTTTTACCGGATAATTATTAAAATAATCCGGGATCATTTCCGAACCATTGTCCACCACGATGATTTCCTGATTTCCATACCCCAGTTCCATCAACCGATCTAAGCATTTTCGGAGTTGTGCCGGCTGATTGCGGTGCGGTATGATGATGGAAACCCTATGATAGATCATTTTTTCGGAGACTCTTCCTTTATACGTTTGGCTCGGATGCTCCACAGGAGTTCTTCGAGCAGGGCACCTGCCAATTTATCCGTCAATTCCGGATTGGAGGAAACGCCGTTTTCATCATATGCCGTATCCACATTGGATACGTGATAGCGGACCGGAATGGTCCAGGCACCGATCTTCCAGAGCGTAAACTGCAGCGACTGAATGACCTGAGTTCCTCCGTATTGCCCATCCGATACGGTGGCGATGGCCATAGGTTTGCGGTGCCATTCCTTGTACATAAAGTCGATCACATTTTTGAGACTGGCCGGATAACCTCCGTTGTACTCTGGTGTGACTATGATGACGCCTTCAGCCTTGTTGATCCGGTCACTGAAGGCAACCCACTCTGGTTTGGGGTTTTTCATACGGCTTAGTCGTTGGTCAAACAATGGAAAATTACATTCCATCAGATCCAGGATTTCCGGACGGTCCTGTCCTTTGGACTCAATAAAGCTCTGGAAAAACAGTGCTACACGGTGGCTTTTTCGGTTCTTACGGACGCTGGAAGAAATTATTATGATATCGGCCATACGGTACTGGATTGATTTTGTAATTAATTTGACATTTTGGATAGGAGGCTCTTATCAGAACTTCCACTATATTTCAAATATAAAAGTAAATATACTAAACGATACTGTCAGGGAAGAAACCTTCCACTGGAACTATAGTCTCTACGGGAAGCCCAGCAGGTCTGATTATTGGGCAAAATTCCGTTTCAAATTTTAATGCCTCTGTCAGGATATATCTGATGGAAAAATACTTTTCGATTGGCTAACCACCCGTGAACGGATGTTTTGTGATGACGCGATATCGATTGAAATTCCACCGATGCTTTTAATACAACTTTCCAAATTATCTTTGTAATTTGCGTGAATACTTGAAACAACTCAAATCATCTATGAAAAATATTTTTAATAAGGCCTTTTTACTGGCCGTGGTTTTTGGATTTATTTCGTGCGGTGTTTCCAATAAAGCCTCGCAAACTCAGAATGGAGCGATGAACGATGGTATTAATATGCTGAGCAAAGCTCAGAAAAAGGAAGGTTGGCAATTGCTTTTCGATGGCAAAACCACCAAAGGCTGGCATACATTCAATCAGGATGAAGTCAGTAATAAATGGAGTGTTTCGGAAGGTATACTCACTTATAATCCCAAGGCCTCTGGTAAGGGGGGAGATCTGGTGACCGATGGCGAATACCAAAATTTTCACCTCAAACTGGACTGGAAGGTCTCTGATTGTGGAAATTCCGGTGTCATTTTCAATATTCAGGAAGATGGTCAGGAAAAAACTTATCACACTGGTCCGGAAATGCAAATTCTGGACAATACCTGTCATGCCGATGCCAAATACCCCACCCACCGGGCCGGGAGTTTATACGATCTGATCCAGGCCCAGCCGGAAACCGTAAAACCTGCCGGCGAATGGAATACTGCAGAAATTATTCTCGACCAGGGTCATCTCGTCTTCAAATTGAACGGGACCCAGGTAGTGGAGACTCAGATGTTCAATCAGAAGTGGGATGAAATGCTGGCCAATAGCAAATTCAAGCAATGGCCCGGATTTGGTACCTTCCAAAAAGGACGTATCGGCCTTCAGGATCACGGCGACGTGGTGGAGTTCAGAAATATTATGATCATGGAATTGTAATCCTGGGATTACAATTTGCTGATTATTTCATTGACGATTTCTTCTGGGGTTTGATTCACATTCACCGCGATGACATTGCGGTGAGGAAGTTCCAGGGTGTCAAATTGAGACTGAAGCAGGGATTCGGGCATAAAATGTCCTACCCGATTGGATATCCTTTGATAGAGAAGTTCATAACTGCCAAACAAGAAGATCCAGCGAACCTGGTCTTTGGGTAGGTCTCCGTCCAGGGTGTTTCGGTATGCCTCTTTCAATGCTGAGGTGGCGATTATCAAGCTGCCTTTTGGTAATTCTTTCACAACAAAGTCGTGGATTGCCTGCAACCACGGTTGCCGGTCTTCATCATTGAGTGGGATACCTTTAGACATTTTTTCAATGTTGGCGGGTGGATGGAACAGGTCACTATCATAGAATGGAATATCTAGACGGGTACTCAACAATTCACCGATGGTACTTTTCCCACTGCCTGAAACTCCCATGATATAATAGATCTTGTGACTCATATTCCCGTTTGCCCATTTGATGAAATGACAATATAGTAATTTTGAGTCAGGGATCGTGCTTTTTATTGAATCGATGCGGTGCCAGGAGGTATATAAAGACAGAGAATTTATCCAAAGATCAGTTGTTGTATAAAAATAACATTTTGTATCTTTGCAAATCCAATTCGGGATGTGGCGCAGTCCGGTAGCGTACACGGCTGGGGGCCGTGTGGTCGCAGGTTCAAATCCTGTCATCCCGACAAAATCTCTTTAAATAATTAGCACTCGATTTATTGAGTGCTTTTTATTTATAATTATTATCATAACGTGGGAATTATATAACTACTTCAAGAAGTTATATAAAATAATTTACAGCTATCATAGTAATTTTACAATAAATCAATTTGGTTAGTTGATTAGTTAGTTGGTTGGTTAGAAATTCATTTTCTAATTAATATTGGTTAAAAGAAGCAGATATGGGTTCATGCCTGCTTTTTTATTTTTTGTCTAAATCGCATCCAATACATGTGATTTATGTAAGGAAATTTAAATATAATATAACAAACTGCCCAAGCTATCATGTAGTTTTGTGCTGCTATTAATTATATTAGTCAGGTGAAAATTTTCTTTGGCTTAAAAAGCAGACATGACGTCTGCTTTTTTTATTTAATGTCTATTTTTAGAAGAAATTATAAAGATCCCCGGCAATATGGCCTATACCCAGCCTTATTGGCTGCAGGAAGAAAAAAAGCCGGGCTTATTTGCCGTCTCCAACCAGAAGCTCATAGGATTAGCGGAAGATAGTGCGGCAATACGATTTCAAGTAGCACTCAAAGTGATGGGAAAGCCGCTTTCGCTTAATATTCCCCTTGTTTATAAATTTACAGATCCTGTCAAAGGGGAGCAATACCAACCCTTTGAGATCACACCTCCTGTCTTTATAAATTTTGAAGAAACCGTATTGATTTTTCCGAATGATGTCTCTAAAAAAATAAGCGTTTTTGTAAC
>CALEIL010000177.1 GCA_937876435.1 uncultured Bacteroidota bacterium | reverse complement strand
GCCCAACCCAACTCCAATCCCGATGACCACGCCGTCCGGGTCGGGGATTATATCGTGGCAGGGAACGGGGATTTCATTCTCTATGGAGGAGCCCGCGGGGACGGTTCCAACGGGGATCTTTCTTTCCTGACTACAGACAACACGGTGTATACCAATCCGGTCGGTAACTGGGATATGTTTCTGCGACGGTACGACCGGAACGGGAACCTTGTATTTTCCACCTTACTCGGTGGAACGGATCACGAGTTAACGTATGATGAAGGAAATGACCGGAGTACAAAAGTGTTGGAAATGCCAGATGGTACAATTGTCGTGAGCGGATGGACCGCTTCGTCCGATTTTCCATATACCGATGGCACCATCGATGGAAATTCTACCAATGATTTTTTCATCGCTGGCTACAGCCCCGACGGTACAAGATTGTGGACCAAAGGCCTGATTTGTGATGGACTGGAACAGAATCGGTTGAGTATGGCTGTTCATCCGGACGGACAACAGATTATCGTTTATACGTATGGGGATGGTAATAGCCCCAATAATTACGTGATCACACCGGACGCGGCTCAGCCCAATTATGGAGGAGGTACCTCCGATCAGTATATTGCTTTTCTGGACCCCGCCACGGGTAATACCAATTATGGAACCTGGTACGGAGGATCAGGACCTGATTTATCACGGGGGGGGTCGACTAGCGCTGAAATAGAGACCTTCGGAACGGATATCCTGTTCGCCGGACTCAGTTATGGTAATTTTCCGACTACCCCCGGTGCTACGAATAAGGACTACGGAACGTTCCTGGTGCTCAACGGCGACGGAAGTCTCGACCTGGCGGTCAAAACCCATATTCTGACCGGAAAGATGTATATGGATGAGGACGTAATCTACGTCATGGGTGAAAACGACGACAGCGGAGTTGTTCAGTCCAATTCCACCATCAACGCATTTCAACCGGAGACAAATTCTCCGGGTGATAATTCCCAGGCGGTAATTTCGATGATCCGGCGTTGCGACGGCCAGGTGGCTTATCAAACCTATTTGGGCGGGCAGAACGTTTTTACTGGGATCAGTGAATATTTATTCCGGGACCTTTCATTTGTAGGTGCCAGTCAACCCGCTTTCGTGGACGATAAGCTGTACGTGGTCAGCGAAATCAGAACCGTATTGCCTCATCCCACAACCGAAGGAGCTCATCGTACCAGTCCTGGCGGGGAAGTCGATCTCGTTTTATTCTCATTTGATATGGCCAAAGAAGTCACCTGGGAAGAAAATGTCCTGATTCCGGAGATGCAAATCACCTGTACTAATGGGTTAGCCGAAGTGATCGATGGTAGCAGGGTGGTAGTCAGTCCCGATGATTTGCCTGACATTATCCGCGGCAATCAGGAATCTTATCCGGAACAAAGAGCGACGTATCAGTGGCAGACCGCCTCCTCGGCCACCGGCCCGTGGACCGACATCAACGGGGCCGTCCAGGAAGATTACCAACCCCAAAACATTGGCAATCAGGACATTTATCTCCGCCGCCTGGCTTTCAATCCCAATTCCAGCAGCTGCGGGGATACCTTATCGATATCCAACGTCCATCTCATACAGGTAAGCAATGACGAAGCGCCGGTGGCAGAAGCCGGAGACCCGGCTCGTATTTGCCCGGGAGAGGATTGGCCTCTGGGAGGATCACCGTCGGCTACCGACGGAACCGCACCGTATACCTATAAGTGGGAACCATCAGATGCGTTGACCAGTATATCCGATTCCTCGATCGCCAATCCTATCGCCCTGCCCGTGACTTCGACGATCTATACCCTGGAAGTTCTGGACGCCAATGGATGTCGCGCCCTGGACCAGGTGACGGTGACCCCATGGACCTATACCGCAGGAGAAGATTTATCCATTTGCTTTGGTGAATCAGGAGTTCGGATCGGAACACCGCGACCTGCGGGAGCCAGTGAGGCCACGTACAGTTGGACCATACTGAGTGGTACACCTGGCAGCCTGAGTTGCACAGACTGTCCACAGCCCATCGTAAGCCCCACGGTCAATACCCTATACGGGGTTGAAGTGAATTTTCAGTCCGACAACGGAACCACCTGCGTGTTTACCGACGAGGTTTTAGTAAATATTGCGAGTCATCCCGGAACCGATTTTGCTGGACCGGACATGGCTACCTGCATCAACAATCCCATTTCCAAAAACGGAAATTACGACGTCATTACACTCGGCAATCCTGCTCTTCCGACCGGTCCGGGTTATTCCTATCAATGGAGTCCATTGAATAGTTTTATCGACGGCACACAACAAAACCAAACCACTATAGAATTTTCAAATGAAGCGTTTATCGCATCGCCGATCCCACTGACATACACACTGACCATGAGGACTCCGGAAGGCTGCGTCTATCAGGATCAGGTAAAGGTATATACTTTGGAAGCTGACCTCGGGGACGATCGTTGTTCTCCCAAAGTGGTAGGCAATTATTATGATCCGGATATCTATGATGGAAATGCGGTGTATACTTACAATATCATCGGAGGGGGCGGAAGCCTGGATATCGACAATGATTGCGAAGGAGACGACGTGGGAGGATCAATATCGGGTCCGGACCTGACGTGGGTCCGGGTTCTGGACGATCCGGAGGCCATCGCAGGTGACTTTACCGACGTAGAACAGGTAGTGAACTACGACGGCTTTATCTGCAGGGATACGGTGAGGATTTTTCATTGCGTAGAAGGAGACTGTGTCTTCGATATCGAAGCGGAAGGCGGCAACTGTCCCGTGGTAGGGCCCAATGGTGAGCTTACCCTGGTTCCTGTCAACGAAGCGGGAGGTCCCTGGCCCGATGATGGGACGTGGACTTTCGAATGGAAAGATGCGTCTGATAATATACTCAGTACGGATTATGAACTCACGGTGACCGATCCCGACCTGGCGTGGTATTACCTGCAAATCACCTCCACCGTACCGATAGGTGGCGACAATCCTTGTTATCCGGACCGGGAACCTCATTTTACAATGTGCGTCGATAGTATCCTGGTCAATCAGTTGGGTTTTTCCAGACCCATGATCGACTTCCCGGATACCACCATCTGCTATGGAGACGAAGTGGAAATAGGCTTGCCGGGAGGTGGATTTACGTACGAATGGACAGATTCTACCGGAAATTTTGAATCTGCTGAACCCAATCCATCGGTATCTCCCACCGTGGATGCCACGTATTACGTGAAAGTGACAGAACCCACCACGGAATGTTTTACCCTCGATACGGTGAGGGTGAAAGTATTGACCGTACCTATCAATGCCGGCCCGGACCGCTTTATATGCAACAATGCTGTGATTCAACTGGGCGAGGATGAGGGCGTACCAGGTCTGATTTATCAATGGCAGCCAGAAAATGCTCCATGGCGCATGGCACCTCCCAATACCATCACGGAGGACCCCGATGGCGATACCAAAGCCCGGCCCTGGGTGTTGGTGGCAGCTGATTTGGAATTCGTGCTGACCGTCACCGATCCGGTGACCGGATGTTCGGTGGAGGACACCATCAATATCTATACCGCCAGTTCGCCGGTGGTAGAAATGGCGAGCGAAGAGATCATCTGCGCGGGGGAAAATATAGTGCTGGGCCCTGCGGAAGAAAATTCCGATTACATTTATGAATGGACACCAGCCACCGGTCTGAGTTGTACGGATTGTTTTTCTCCGGTAGCGAGCCCCGCGACAACCACCGAATATCAGTTGAGAGTTCGATTTGCTGATCCATCATGTCCCAACGACACCCCCCTGAACATGAATGTGGTGGTCAATGAATCCACCATATCTATGGGACCGGATATGAATTATTGTCCTGGGGATGAGGCTCTTATCATCACGGGTGCCCCATCCATGACCGATCAGGGAAATCCCATCACTTCGTATCAATGGGCTCCCAATACCAATATGAACGACCCGGCCCTTCAATCCCCTTCCGTAAGCCCGCCACCCAATTCTGAAATCACTTATACGGTGACGATTACCGATGCAAACGGTTGTCAGGCAATGGGATCGGTGACCTATACACCCGAAACCATAGCCAATGCCGGATCGGGACGAACGTTGTGCATCGGAGAAACCGTACCGGTCGGCAGTGTCCAGAATTCGGGTACTATCTCCTGGAGTGGAGTAGGGGGTGCTCCTTTGGGGGCTCTGAGCAATCCAACGATAGCACAACCTGTATTTGACTCGGAAATCTCTGGGGTAGGAACTTTCCAGTACCAGGTGTCCGTTGCCAACAACGGATGTACTTCTGTAGATTTGGTGACGGTGACCGTCCAGGGATTTGACCCACCTGTGATGGATCCCATCACACTATGCCGCAACAGTTGCGGTGTGATCGGTTTTGAAAATACTGATCCGGACCTGGAATTTTTCTGGAGTCCGACGACCGGGCTTTCCGATCCCACCTCATCGAGAACCATGGTATGCGTGGATTCGGTGGACCGGTTTTATGAATTGACCATTCGAAATTCGGTAACTGGGTGCGTCAACCTGGCAACGGTCAGTGTTACAGTACAGCCGACCGAAGCCCCTCAGATAAATATTCCGGATATATCGGCCTGTTTTGGGCAGCAACTGGTATTGGAGCCCGAGGTAATACCTGAAACCGAAAATTTGACCTATGACTGGAGCCCCACCTTGGGCCTGAGTGATCCATTTGTCCGAAATCCTGTGCTGAGTACGGAGGCGCTTGGATTGGGAATTCACACCTATGAACTCACGGTGATTGACGAACACGGGTGTATCAATATAGCTTCCATGGATGTAATTATCACAGAAAATGGATGTTGTACACCCCCGGTGATCAATACCATCGTAAAAGATGCTACGTGTGGCGAAACGGACGGTTCTGCGACGATCGTACTTCCCATGGACCCGGCAGCGTATTCTATTGTCTGGAGTTCTGTGTCGGGCACTATTAGCCCGGATGATACGGAACTGGGAAATGTAGCCCCCGGCGTCTATCAGGTGACAGTAGTGGACACGTCCGTGGCAGAAATTGTGAGTTGTGCTGCCGAAGAGACTTTGATAGTGGGTACCCACCAGGAAGATCTGGTCGTAAGTGAAGTAGTGAATGTTCCTGCGAATTGTAGTGAAGGATCCGGTGGGATGGTTCAGTTGAGCCCGTCGAATTATATATACAACTGGAGCGATGGAGGCACGGGACATATCAGAAATGATCTGGATGCCGGTTGTTACATCGTGGAAGTCACGATTCCCGGATCAGAATGTTCGGATATCATGGAAGTCTGTGTGGAAGAAGCTGGTCAGCTTCAGTTTACAGGAATTCTTGAGGAGCCCGTTTGTGAAACGATGGATGGTTCGATTACCATTGTGCCTTCCGGAGGTTCCGGCACGTATCATGCGCAGTGGTCCGATGGACAGATCGGGCTCGTAAGAGAAAATTTGGAAGCAGGAGTATATGCCGTTGCACTGACCGATGAAACGGGCTGCATCGGAGACACTACATTTATATTGACCAATGATGTGAATGCTACCGGTGCATTGACCATCGCAACCATTGATCCAGAGTGTGCAGGTGAACCCACTGGAAGCATAGCATTTGGAGGAGGTTGTGACGATTGTGCGCAGCCGGTCAATGTAAGTCTGCTGGATCATAGTGGTGCAGTGGTGGCCGAAAATTCTCCAGCAACGGGCTTATTTCCCGGAACCTACATGGTATTGCTGGAAGATGCCAATGGGTGTCTGATAGATGGACAGAGCGTTGTATTGAATGACCCGCCGACCATGCATTTGGATATCGATAAACTGGAAGCAGCGAATTGTAACGGAGAATTCGGTAGTATCTTTATTAATGTTCGCGGTGGCAGTCCGGAATATAGTTATTTGTGGGGACCAGATGGATCCACTTCACAAAACCTATCCGGAGTGGATTCGGGAAGTTATACAATCGTAGTGACGGATGCCAACGGGTGCCAATTGTCGAGTGAACAGCGAATAGTAGCTGGCAGCGATTGTTGTCCTCAGATCGGGATCCAGTCGAGCGTAGTAGTGGACGCCCAATGTGGTGTCACTGAAGGAACAGGAACGGCTGCTGTGGTGCCTACGGGAAGCCCCGCGGGGTATACTTTCGCCTGGTATGATAGCGATAGCCTTTTGGTGAGTTCTGACAGCCTGGCTACAGGTCTGGATCCGGGAGCTTACCGGGTAGTGGTTCACGCCGATGTACCGGCCTGCACGGATAGTATTGTGTACGTTTTGACCGTGGGAACTTTGCAGGGACCGCAGATAGATATAGAATCTATCGTGGATGCGACGTGCCTGGATTCGGACGGAAGTGTGAGCGTTTCAGTGTTGGAAGGAATTGGTCCCGTTGCCTATTTGTGGAATACGGGCGAGACTACAGCCGAATTGACCAATGTACCCGCCGGTACGTACTGGGTCATGGTGTCGGATTCGACGGGTTGTTCGGAAACAGAAGTGGTGACGATAGATCAGACAGCCGGTGACCTGGCTTTAAATATTAGCGGAACCGACGCCGATTGTAATCTAACCAATGGCAGTGCCACGGTGTCAGTAACCGGCGGAACGGGACCTTACGATTATCGATGGAGCAATGGATTGTTGACCCAAAATGTCAGCAACTTATCCCCGGGAATATACAGCGTGACGGTCACTGATGCCAATGGGTGTACGCAGACCGGAGATGTGGTGATAAACCAGACCGGAGGTCCGACTCTGACGATCGATGTTGCAGCTGATGTTTTGTGTATCGGGGATGCCTCCGGAGTTGTGAATTTGAGTAGTAGTGATCCCAATGCAGTATTGGAATTAAGGGACGATCAGGGGATGATTCTCGGAGTAGGAAATACCATCGGCAATTTATGGGCCGGGACCTACACGGTATCAGCCCGGGGATCGGATGGCTGCGTGACGTACGGGACGGTGACGATTGCAGAACCGTCAGAAGTACTTGACCTCGAGATTTCCCGTATTGTACCTGCCACTTGTGAAAATGAGCTGGGTAGGCTTGACATAGATGTCATGGGTGGAACCGGTCCCTATACCTTTTCATGGAGCAATGGCGCGACTACCGAAGACCTGACGAATGTACCAGCGGGTATCTATTATGTGGTGGTGACCGACGCCAATGGTTGTACAGTAGAGGAAGGGTACGAGATTGGCCGGGATATCAATTGTGAAACCGAGTTGGCTTTTCGGAAAGAACACGTCGACCTGACGTATACCGGAAACCCCAACGAGTTGTTACTACGATATTATTTGATCGCTGAAAATCCGGATACATTACCGGGCTATTATAGTTTATACGACAGTATTGCCTTCGCAGACGGCGTTTCCGTATTGGGCAATCCCTCAGTGAGTTATGAAGACAGTGGAGAATTACAGGGAACGATCAATGGGGGCTATGATGGAATCAATGACCTGTTGGTGATGTCCAATGATACGATTGCGCCGGGTGAGATCGATACTTTTTTGATCGCATTTACCCTGCAAATGGATTTTAATGTACTTACCCCGGAAAGTGCGGACTGTGATCCTTTGAATAACACAGGTCAAACCGGATTGACCAACGTGGGATCCCTGGTCTCCCCGGATAGTACGATTCGGGATACGGTATGTACTCCCATTCCCTTGCCGGGAGTGGTTCTGAATAAAACGATCATCCAGAGCCCCCAGCCAACGGGCGTGGTGAACGAATTTACCATGACATATGTGATTACGGTGGAAGATACGACGGGTTACCGGGCGTACTACGACCTGAGCGATACGATTCAGTATGGATCGGGTGCCACCTTTGTAAGCGGTACGGTCACCTACGGAGGTACGGACGGCCTGAATACGGCTCTCATTACGCCGACCCCGACCGATACGGCGTACCAGATCACTGACGACGAGTGGATCGATAGTCTGGGAGTGGATAGTTTTTACGTGGAAGTCCTGTTTACGATCGATCCGGCTGAACTGACAGCGGCCAGCTCGGATTGTGATTACACCAACGACGGAGGAGCTAATTCCGGATTAACCAACGTGGCGGTGATCAACGATGGAGTTCCCATGGATGCAGATACGGTATGCGCGCCCATTCCCAATCCCGGCGTGTTGTTGACCAAGACCATCCTGTCCGAACCGCAACCGACGGGGAATGTGAACGAATTTTCCATGACATATGTGATCACGGTGGAAGATACGACGGGTTACCGGGCGTACTACGACCTGAGCGATACGATCCAATACGGATCGGGCGCCACCTTTGTAAGCGGGACGGTCACGTACGGAGGTACGGACGGCCTGAATACGGCCATCATTACGCCAAATCCTACCGATACAGCGTACCAGATCACAGACGACGAGTGGATCGATAGTCTGGGAGTGGATAGTTTTTACGTGGAAGTCCTGTTTACGATCGATCCGGCTGAACTGACAGCGGCCAGCTCGGATTGTGATTACACCAACGACGGAGGAGCTAATTCCGGATTAACCAACGTGGCGGTGATCAACGATGGAGTTCCCATGGATGCAGATACGGTATGCGCGCCCATTCCCAATCCCGGCGTGTTGTTGACCAAGACCATCCTGTCCGAACCGCAACCGACGGGGAATGTGAACGAATTTTCCATGACATATGTGATCACGGTGGAAGATACGACGGGTTACCGGGCGTACTACGACCTGAGCGATACGATCCAATACGGATCGGGCGCCACCTTTGTAAGCGGGACGGTCACGTACGGAGGTACGGACGGCCTGAATACGGCCATCATTACGCCAAATCCTACCGATACAGCGTACCAGATCACAGACGACGAGTGGATCGATAGTCTAGCCACGGATAGTTTTTATGTAGATGTAATCTTTACTATCGATCCGGCTACGCTGACCGCCGAAAGTGCGGACTGCGATTACAGCAATGACGGAGGAGCTAATTCCGGATTAACCAACGTGGCGGTGATCAATGATGCAGTACCTTTGGATCGGGATACGGCATGCGCACCTATTCCCAATCCCGGTGTGTTGTTGACCAAAAACGTGATTCAGGGGCAGACTCCGACGGGCAATGTGAATGAATTCAGCATCACGTACGCTATCACAGTGCAGGATACGACGGGCTACCGGGCTTACTATGATTTGTCCGACACTTTAAAATATGGAGCAGGAGCGAATTTTGTCAGTGCTCTGGTGACCTATGCCGGGGCGGACGGATTGCAAACTTCCATTTTAAATCCGAATCCGGTGGATACAGCATTCCAGATCGTCCAGGAAGAATACGTGGACAGTCTGAATGTGGATAGTTTTTATGTAGAGGTGATTTTTATGATTGACCCGGATGTATTGACGGAAGAAAGCGCGGACTGCGATTATAGTAATAATGAAGGTCAGAGCGGGTTGACCAATGTGGCTACTGTGAGCGGGGCTGTTCCGGTGCAACGCGATTCCACCTGTGCACAAATTTTCCTGCCCGGTGCAGCGTTGGTGAAGACCATCGAATCAGGTCCATCTCCTACGGGTAATCCCCTGGAATACGTGATGACTTATGCGATTTCGGTCACAGATACGATGGGCATTCCGGTATTTTACGATTTGAGTGATACGCTGCAATATGGTGCCGGAGCGGAAGTTGTGAGCATTAATATTGAGTACGACGGTAATAATGAATTGCAAACCATTATTTTAAATCCTACACCCGACACTACGGCCTATCAGATCGTCTTCAATGAATTAGTGGATAATTTTGAAACGGACATTTTTTATATCGACGTGGTATTTACCGTAAACCCAGAGACATTTACACCCGAAAATGCGGACTGTGATCCAACCAACGATGCCGGCGGGTTTAGCGGTTTGAGGAACGTAGCGGTGATTGATAATGCGATACCAATCCAGCGCGATACAGCCTGTGCTCCGATTCCTCCGCCTTGTACACCTGTGAATTGCCGTGGATACGTCAACTTGAGTTTTCAGGAGGATTGCGAGATCCTGATTACGCCTGATATGGTTTTGGTGGAAAATGATCTGGCGATGGCTTATCCGGAGCAATACAAGGTTGAATTGTTCTATGGGCCAGGCATTTTGATCCAGGATAATATTTTGAGACCAGAACACGCCGGTCAAAACATCACGGTGCGGGTCACATCGCTTCTCGAATTGTGTGGAGGTGGCACTTGTGAAGCAACGATCGAGTTGGAAAAGCCCAACGCGTGTATCATCCGAAACACGCTGGATACTACAGTGTACTGCATCGATCCGTTCCTGGCACTGGATCCAATGGATCCGGCCTATCCAAAACCGGAAGCGGCCAGACTCTGTGGTACTGGAGAGGTGAAATTGGAATTGAGTCCGGACTGGGTGACTCCCATACCTTGTGACGAAGAGAATGATACGGCAAGCATCATATACCGGGAATGGACAGCTACTACGCCAGGTGGGGAACGGTGTACCGGGGTAGATACCATCGTGGTCTTCCGTCTTCCAAAGCTGACACCGGAAGCGTTTGTAAGCCCGGCAGAGGATTCGTTTTATTGTGAATTGGAGACGATCACCGATGAGGGGGAATCTTTGAAACAGTATGCCACCTGGAAGCAGCCGGTCGGATTGCATGACTATGAAAGGCCTTACAGCAGACTGCAGGGATTGACTTATGAGATTCCGGCTACGATTATCATCACGGGACTGACCAATGCCTCAGCACAGGGTCAGGATGTACTGGCTGAATATCTGGAATTTGTGATACTGCGTAAAGTAGACGGCACAGAAGTGACGATTGGCGATATCGTCAGTGGAGATTATATGGATCATCTACTGTCTACGTTGAGTGCGGAACAGCTGACCTATGGATTTCTCCAGGCGCTGATCGAATTAAATGAAAAACCATTGAACGTCATACTGAACGTGACCTTTAACTTTTATCCCTATCTCCTCCTTCAGGCTGGGGACTGGGTGCTCAGTGAAGGCGGCCATTTTGAACAGGTGGATGAAGAATGGTTCTACGCTGGCCAATCGGGTGGCAACAATCCCTATTGGTTTGCCGGGGCGTGGCCGTCGATATACGGGTCCGGGGATTGTAATCGCCTCTATGATGCCGGGCCTGGTGCCGGATCTGCAGCCGAACACGGATGCATCCAAATCCAGGTTCCTTATCTGACCAGTGATGGACCCGCGTCTGATTCGTGCATCATATTATGTCTGCAGGAAGGGGATCATTGTGGAGTCACGATTCGCCGGAATGAACTCACCGAGTGGGCCCGGACGGGCGATGGGTCATCAATATCCTGCCCTCAGACGAGGGGAATCGACACCTGGATCACACAGACTTGTTGGGGATCCACACCCAATCCTTGTGTCAATGACCAGGATGCGATGGATGCCGATGGAAATCTGGAGGATGCCGTGGTGGAATACACGATGAGCGATAAAAAAGTGGAAATCCATCTGAGCCAATGGCAGACGTTGTACGATACGATCGGCCCGGTATTTGACTTTTGTTATCCCGGGGATTGGGATCAATCAGAAATTCTGGAATCGATCGCCAGTGGACTACAATATGATCTGGCCCGGGAATGGGAAGAGGATAATCCGCAGATCTATCATGTGAATTCTCACGACTGCAAAGCGGAGATTTATGTGCCGGATATCCAGGTGTCTGACCACTGCAGCGACGTACTGCAGGTAAAAGCTATGGTCGACGTGCCGGGAGGAACGAAGGCTGTATTACTGGATCGTACTTCCGTAGATAGTCAGGTGCTGGCCAACGGAGATACCGTCGTCATTTATACATACTCCCATACCCGAGATCCAATTGCTGTACCGTTCAACCAATGTGATGGAGAATTGATCGGGGTGAGATATGAAGCCGCGGATCATTGCTGGAACCAGAGCGAATGGACCAGATATATTACGATCGTCGACGACGTGCCCCCTACCGTTGTGACCGGAGAGGTATTGAATGTCAATCTCGACAAAAAAACCAGATGGGTCATGGCGGAAACGTTTGACGAAGGAAGCTGGGATAACTGTGCGGTCGATTTGAAACTGGTGCGTCGTGGTGACTGGTTACAAACTGGAACGATCGGGGATCTGTGCGATGATTTGATCACTGAAAACTCTTACGACAATTGGGTCGACCTACTGGATGATCTTGGGATCGATCGTCAACAGGCTGAAGCGGCTGTCAATGGCATATCGGTAGGAGACACTGAGTTCAATAGTAAATACTCTATTGATGACTTAGCGAAGGTGTTGAACGAAGGAGAATTCGAAAGCTACTATTTCCAACAATTGGTATGGTTGTGGGAAGACTCAGAGACGTGTGGCAAAAAAGTGGTACACGGGTGGTTGTATGACCTCGCTGCGTACATCGCAGAGCATTGCATCGATTCTCAGGGAATAGAACACAATGGAGGACTTCAGGTAGATGATCTGGCTGACATATTTGATTACCTGACCGGGAAACCCGGGTATGGGCGAGAGATTAGTTTGCTGGGTGGTGGCTGGAGTCAATCGGTACCTTTTACCTGTGATGACGCTTGTTTCCCGGGTGGTACGCCCGTTGAGTTGGTCGTATTTGATTACTGCTGCAACTGGAGTCTGGGCTGGTCAACGGTCCAGGTGGAGGACAAAAGTAATCCAGTGGTCATGAAGCGACTGCCAGATCTGGAACTCACCTGCGAAGCGTACAACAGTTTTTACAAAACGATCGTGGAAGAAGCCGCAGGTCTGGGTGTAAATGGGAGCCAAATTGATACCGCTGGTGTTTTTGCAGTACTCGATCAAAATCTGGGGCATTACATAAGTTCCTGGACGGATGATCAGAACAACGCGGTTGATCGAGACGGTATCCTGTGGCCAGACAGCGTGCTGAATTTCGACTATTACAATATTTCATGCACTGAGAAATCCGGGGTCGAACTGATCCCTGTCGCACGCCATGATGGGACGATCGAGTGGGTGAACCAGGTGACCAGGACAACCATTTTGGATACGACTACGTCTATAGAGGAAAATGGAATAGTTGGTGTGAATTGCTCAGCTGAAATAGTACAGGACATCTGGATGGACCTGGATGAGTGCGGACAGGGCACGATCACGCGGCGATTTTCGATCATCTTAGGATGCGGATCCCATCTTCATGACTCCGTGGCACAGGGTAGAACGGTGGAGCAGGTGATCAATATAAGGAGCGCCTGTGAGTTGCGGGAGAGCATGTTTGACCTTCCGGATAATATGGGGACCATAGACGATCCGATCTGTTTGCCCCGGGAGTTGTCGGAGAATTATCTTCCGGATACCCTCGGTTCGGTGGAGCTGAAAGCACATTTGGCAGAATCTTTGTGCAATTCATTGGCTATAGGCTATGAAGTCAGGGGACTGGATGTGGTAGGCATTGAAGGCGTGAAGAAGTACGAGATTACCTGGACGGTCATCGATTGGTGTACATCCTCCTCTGCTTCACAAATGAATCAGCCAATTTCCCATACCCAGGTTGTGGTAGCGGTGATCAATCCGGACTGTGAAGTCGATACGGGTGGAGGTGAACCGCTGGAGACGAGGATGGTGTCAGGTCGCATTGTGACGGAGCTGGGAAGTGCTGTAGAGGAAGTGGCAGTGAAAGTTGTCCCGGAATCCGGCAGTCCGCTGCACGTGAAGACATCTGCCAATGGTCATTTCCAATTTAGCGTTGACCATGGATCCAAAGTAAGCGTCATACCGTACAAAAACATTGGATTCAGTGATGGGGTCAGTACTGCTGATCTGATCGATATCCAGAGGCACATCCTGCAGAAAAAGGCATTGGAGAGTCAGTATATGAAAATAGCCGCCGATGTCAACGGCAACGGCCGCATCGATGGGCTGGATGTTTTGGATTTGCGTCAATTGATTCTCAATCCCTCTGAAAAATTTGCTAACAATACGAGTTGGAGATTCTTCGACTTTACCACCGATCAGGAGATCCTGACGATCGAGCGGGTGGAAGAAGATCATTCGGCCGATTTTGTAGGGGTTAAGGTGGGTGACGTCAATCTGTCGGGTGATCCTGCATCCAGCAGCCGAAGTGCGCATGGAGTGCTTCACCTCAGTATGGCTGATAGGATGCTGAAAGGAGGGGAAGTCTATCGGATAGAGGTCCGTTCGGACAACTTTGAGGATGTCAGGGGCTTTCAGTTTAGCCTGCAATACTCGGATGCCTATGTGTCGATTCAATCGATCGAGTCCGGTTTGCTTCGGGTCACACCGGACAATTATCTGAGATATGCCCCCGGCATGCTGACGATGAGCTGGAGTGAAGCTGAAAGCGTGAGTGCCGACACAGATGCTGTTTTGTTTACGATTGTCGTGAAAGCAAAATCAGGAATTGCCATGCGGGAGGCATTGAGTCTCAATGACCGGGTCACTCGTACCGAAGCATATTCCGGAACGGGAGAACTTCGGGATATGGTGCTTCATTTTGACGGGGTTGATTCGGGATTTGCGTTATATCAGAACGTTCCCAATCCCTACAATGGAGAGACGGTGATCGGTTTCAAACTGCCAGAATCCGGTAAAGCGACCATCAGCATTTACGATGTCACCGGCCGGATGGTCACTGCCATCAAGGGGGATTTTGACGAAGGATACAACGAAATTCGGGTGACTTCGGCTGATCTGAAAATGACGGGGGTCTTGTACTATCAATTGACAAGTGCAGGATACACATCAGCTAAAAAGATGATAGTAATAGAATAAAGAGAAGATTCTTTCTCGTCTAGTCCCTCGTGATGAGATATGATTGCATCTTAAGGGGGAAAAAGGCATCTCGTACCGCGAGGTGCCTTTTTATTTTCAGGGTAATCTTTTAAATGATAAAATGAGCCGATAATTTTCTTAATGAGAAAGTTCGAATTATATTTGCGCTCTGTTTTGAAAATGCGGGTGTGGTGAAATTGGTAGACACGCTAGACTTAGGATCTAGTGCCGCGAGGCTTGGGGGTTCGAGTCCCTCCACCCGCACAAAAAGTAGATAAAGCAGAGGAGTCAGGTGGAGGACGAGAAGTTTATCCCGACGGAGGTCGGGAAGTCCCTCCATGCCACCAAGTAGGGTTTGAGATCCACAGCGAAGAATTCTCCTGGCTGATGCGCAGGAAGTGTGTATGGATGGAAGGATAACCCGGAGATAAGTGGAGAACAAAGTGGTTCTCCAGTCGCACGGATAATGTATGCTGAGGACCGGATTTGTTCACCGTCCATTGAGAGGATGTAAAATTTACCACCATCGGAGGTTAGGAAGCATGTTCAGTAACGGAAGTGCGTATGTAAATGATCGGACCTGCATTAAAGAGAGCGTTGTTTCATCAGGAATTGATGCTTATGACGAGGTTTTTTGCCATACCGAAGTAGCAAAACCGAGCCAAACCTAAGCCCAGGGTAAGATTCTGAATGACGGGAGATACTTTGATGATTAGGGCCCGTAGCGTTTTGGATGCGATTGATTTTGAACAAATGATTTTCCCTATTACATCTTTATTACTGAACATTTTGTTCCTTTAGTTTTTTAACGGTGAACATTAACGAAATATCAAACACACAAATAAACCTTTATGAATATCGAGTACACCAATACAGGTGATAATACTGCCCGGATCCAGGTGACTGTAGATCCGTCAGACTATAAAGATCCATACGAGTCAGAATTAAAAAGTTATCAGAAAAAGGTGAATCTGAAGGGTTTCCGGAAAGGGAAAACCCCCAAATCCATGCTCACAAAGATGTATGGAACGGCCATCTTATCGGATATTGTGACCAAAAAACTGCAGGACAAACTGTTTGAGTACCTCGACGAGGAAAAAATAGAGATCCTGGGACAGCCTATCCCATCCGAATCTCAGGAACCTATCCATTTTGATGTGGCGAAAGATCAGGAATACACCTTCATATTTGACCTGGGCCTCAAGCCAGAATTTGAATTGGCAGACCTGTCGCGACCATTCCACTATTACGACGTGGTTGTGGCAGAAGAAAACATCGATAAAGAACTGGAGGCTCTCCAGCGTCGGGGGGGACACCACGAACACGTCAAATCCGATTTTGAGGACGGAGATCTGATTACCTTCAATGCGTGGGAACTCGAAGACGGGGAAATCAAAAAAGATGGGCTTGAAACCGAATTTCAAGTGATGGTTGATACCATGAAAGAGGATTTCAAATCAAAAGTTTTACCACTCAAAGTAGGTGATTCTCTGGATTTTGACATCTATCAGGTAGAGGATAAATTGTCGGAAGATGGTGTACGGAAATATCTGATGAATCTGGAAGGAGACGAAGCAGACCGCGAGGTGAATTCAGAATTCAGGGCAGAAATCGTAGATGCTACCCGCGATGTATTGGCCGAGCTGGACGAGGAATTCCTGACCATGGCTTTCGGCGACGAGATCACCACGGAGGAACAGGCCCGGGAATATATCAGGGAGGAATTGAAAAAATCGTTTGATCAGCAAGCCAATTCGATGCTTTATCAGGAAGTGCACGATATATTGACGAACGAAACAGAAATCGATCTTCCCGCCGAATTTCTGAAAAAATGGCTGATGCAGAATCAAAGCGATTCACAGGATAGCCAGCAAACCATTTCGGAGGATGAAATCGATAAAAGATACGAGGAGGAATTCAAAGACTCTTTGCGGTGGCAGTTGATCTCCGATAAACTTTCAGGTCAATATGAAGTATCCGTTTCCCAGGACGAGGTGTTGGAAGAGCTGGGTCGTCGTATACAGCAGTACCTTCCCGGACAACAACTGACCCAGGATGTGTACAATTCGGTCCTCCAGTCTCTGGCAAAAGATGAACAACAGGTTAACCAGGCTTATAGCACCGTCAGAAGCAATAAAATGTTTGATGCGATACGAGAAGACCTGACACTGGAAAAGGAGGAGATCACTCAGGAAGATTTCTCCGCGACGATGAAAGACTGGGCAGAAGCCCAAAGAAGCAAGGGATCCAAAGGTCAGGACCAGATGTCGGAAGAAGAAGAGACCTGGGATGAGGAAGAATGAGTAAACAAATTTGTACGGATTTTGGGGAAATCTCCACATAAAAATTTTGCCAGACAATTGGAAAAGACTGAAATTGGCCTCGTGAAATAAACAATTTACCAATTCAATTTTTACCCATTTAAAATCAGACCGATGAATTACGGAGAAGAATTTAAAAAATTTGCAATCAAAGATCAGGGCATCAATTCAGCTCACCTCGACAAAACATTGGGAGCCCTTGTGCCCAATATCCATGGATTTACTCCTCAGGTTATCGAGGAAAGGAAAATGAATATCGTCGGAATGGACGTGTTCTCCCGACTGATGATGGACCGGATTATTTTTATGGGGGTACCCGTCAATGACTACGTATCCAATGTGGTACAGGCTCAGTTGTTGTTCCTGGAGAGCACCGATGCCAAACGAGACATTCAGATGTTTATCAATAGTCCCGGTGGTTCCGTGATCGACGGAATGGGAATATATGATACCATGCAATACGTCAATCCTGATATAGCAACGATCTGTACAGGCCTCGCTGCTTCTATGAGTGCCGTATTGTTATCTGCCGGGAATAAAGGCAAACGGACGTGCCTGCCCCATAGCCGGGTCATGATCCACCAACCTTCGGGAGGAATGCAGGGACAGTTTTCAGACATGGAGATTTCCTATAATCTGATCAAGCAACTCCGGAAAGAATTATACAATATCCTGGCCATACATACCGAAAAGACTTTTGAGCAGATAGAATCAGATAGTGACCGCGACAATTGGATGACCGCGCATGAGGCGAAGGAATATGGGTTGGTCGATGAAGTACTGGAGCGATCCAAACCTTAAAGGGCCATCCTTTTGACGAACCGGAACTACTGATTTTTTGTTGATAGTAATAGATTAAAACGGACGAATGGAAGACAATGTAAAGTGTTCATTTTGCGGACGCACCAAAAAAGATGCACTGGTACTGATTGCCGGGATCAATGGCCATATTTGTGAACTATGTGTCGAACAGGCTCATGATATAATACATTCTGAACTGGAAAGCAAATCTTCTGATGGAGGCTCATCCAAGTCATATGGTCAGTTGCCCAAAGGAATGACTCCCAAGAAAATCAAAACTTTTCTCGATGATTACGTGATCGGACAGGATAGCGCCAAAAAGTACCTGTCTGTTGCGGTATATAATCATTACAAGAGGATTTCTCAACAGATGATCAGTAAAGATGATATTGAAATAGAAAAGAGCAATATTCTTTTCGTGGGAAGAACCGGTACCGGGAAGACACTGATGGCCAAAACAATAGCCAAATTGCTCAACGTTCCATTTACAATAGTAGATGCGACCGTATTTACCGAATCCGGATACGTGGGAGAGGATGTGGAAAGTATCCTGTCCAGGCTTTTGCAGGTGTGTGATTATGACGTGGATGCAGCCGAGAAAGGAATCGTGTACATCGATGAGCTGGATAAGATAGCCCGGAAAAATGACAACCCTTCGATTACCCGGGATGTATCCGGGGAAGGGGTACAGCAGGGACTTCTCAAGCTCCTGGAAGGAGCAGACGTCAATGTCCCTCCGTACGGTGGACGCAAGCATCCGGAACAACGGATGATCACGATCAATACCGAAAAAATACTTTTCATCTGTGGGGGTGCATTTGATGGGATCGAGAAAATAATTTCAAGACGACTCAATACATCTGTCATCGGATACAAATCAAAGGATCAGACGGTGAGAAACGAGGATAATATTCTCGAATACGTCAATCATCACGACCTGAAGCAGTTTGGACTTATCCCGGAACTCCTGGGGCGTATTCCGATTCTGACCTATCTGGATCCTCTCGACAAGGAGGCTTTGGTGGATATCCTGACCAAACCCAAGAATGCTCTGATCAAGCAATATCAAAAATTATTTGATCTGGAAGGGATCGAGTTGCATCTGACCGATGGGGCGATTGATTTTATCGCAGATAAGGCTCTGGACTACAAACTGGGTGCCCGGGGTTTGCGCAGTATTTGTGAAGCCATCATTATGGACGCCATGTATGAAATGCCATCCCGCAATGATGTGGAGCGTCTGGTGATCGATAAAGCATACGCACAACGGGAATTTGATAAATCCAAGATAAAAAAACTGGGGGAAGCTGCCTGATATATCAATTCAGTTTTTATATTTGCGTTACAATTTAACAAAAAGATAGGTTTGCCGGATATTGTAAAATGTCCGGCTTCCTTTTTTTGGATCACTTTTGAATCCCAAGTGGAGCGGCTCAGGAAGATCTCCGCTGAAAGATTGTCCATCGTGGATCGATCATCCCCGGTTGGATTGGAGCCTTCACTGATCCGGATCAGGCAGTCATGGTGGGAACTTTGACAAAATCAATATCAAACCACCAAACTTTTTTATCTTCACGGTCTCCAAATCAATCTAATTTGATGTCAGAATTGCCAAAAAGGAAAAAGGATGATATTTTTGAAGTTGAGCTTTTGCCCAATATTGATTCCCTTCATACCTTTGCCTACCACCTCACATTCCACGAAGACGAGGCCAAAGATCTGGTTCAGGAAACCTTTCTGAAAGCGTATCGTGCATTAGATTCCTACGAACCTGGAACTAATGCGAAGGCCTGGTTGTTCAAGATTTTGAAGAATGCTTATATCAATCAATATCGGAAGAAAGTACGACGTCCGACCAAGGTTGATTATGAGGATTATATCGGGTACCAGGACAAGGAAGATCAATCCACTGTAGAATTTTTGGATCTCAGGGAAGAGATTTTTGACAATCTGATAGGGGATGAGGTGACCTCGGCGGTTAATTCATTGCCTGTAGATTTTAGAGCGGTCATTTTGCTGTGTGATGTGGAAGATTTTACCTACGAGGAAATCTCCAAGATCATCGATATCCCTATTGGGACGGTGAGATCAAGATTGCACAGAGCGAGAAATATGCTCAAGGAAAAGCTGACGACCTACGCCCGTAAGATGGGATATGAAGATAAGCGTGGTAAGCGGGATGAAAAGAATTTATCGGAGAATGAAAACACAGAGTCCTTGTCTGAGGAAGAATGAATTTTTAGGTTTTTACAATGTTATAAAATAATCATGTAATGGATAATGGTAACTTTAACAACAGAGTTCAGGAACAAATTTCACTCTATCTGGACAACGCATTGGACCCAGACCAAAAGCAGGAATTCCTCCACCAGATCCAGGTAGATCCCTATCTCCACCAGGCGATAGAAAAAGAAAAACATTTCAGATCAGTCATCAAAAACAATCTGGATCGGCCCAAATTGGAGCCGGATTTCATCCAGTATATCAAAGACAATATACATTAATTGACAGTTGACGATGGATAAGGGATAATTGAAAAATTGTATCCCCGGCCTCCCTCTCACTGATCGGGTTCATGGGGTCAACTCGGCAATCCCTGTCTACCTCCCGCTTGCCATCACCACCTGGTGGGCAGGTTGCCGGATGACAGGCAGGCTTCCTCTTCCACAGCTCCCATGGATGGCTTAGGTTTACATCCGTACGGACCGATCCACTATCCATTGTCCCCTGTCCATTGTCCATTGTCAACTGGAATAATGCACGTCTGAAGTAACGACCTCGGCTCGGAGCCTTTTGGCCCTCCCTGTAATATCCTTTTTATTTTCGAGTCTGAGTACACCCCTCGGGCACACCGATGCGCAAACGCCGCACCCCACGCAGGAAGCGCGAACTACATCCTGTCCGCGTTGGGCGTACCAGCGCACGTCGATGCCCATCTCGCAATACGTGGAACAATTGCCACAGGAGATGCATTGTCCGCTATTGGACGTGATGCGGAATCTGGAAAAGTATTTTTGCTGTATGCCCAGTATCGCAGCCATTGGACAACCAAAGCGGCACCAAACACGATTGCCCATCAAGGGGTAAAATCCCACACCGATCACACCGCTAAACGTAGCCCCTATAAAGAAGCCATACCAACCTCTGATCTGATAACTGTTGAGAAACAGAATCTGGCTCTTTCCGGTGAAAAACGTATAGAGAACCAGGGCGGTCATGATCACCGCGAATACCAGCACCGGATAGATGATCCACCGTTCGATACGCCAGGCTTTCAGCGATTTGTCTGACAGGTGTCGAAACGGGTCGCCGGCTGTTTCCGCCAATCCGCCGCATCCGCACACCCAGGAACAATACCATCTTTTTCCGTAAAAATAAGTGAGAACCGGGGTAATAAGAAAGGTCAGCAGAATGCCCCAGACGAGCGTAAACATTCCCAGTTTTCCACCCTCCAGCATCCCGTTGAGGTTCCAGTCAAAATAAAAAGTGTAGTGGAGGGGCCAGATGTTTTTGAAGTCTTTGTTGTAGTAAAGGGTAGAGGAATTGAGTCCTTCCAGGATTTCGGGAAGCAGGAAGGCGAATATCAACTGGAAAAACATCACAGACAATGTCCGGATTATATGATACCGGCTGTGCCTGTATTTGATCAAAAATTTGATCCCAAAAAACAAAATGGCAAAGGTGTATAACACCCCGTAAACAAACCATTGTGAAGCCGGTGATCCTTTGAGAGCCATACTCAGGGGGTCAAATAAATGGACGATTCCAGTATTCATTCCGTCCGGATGGAAACCCAGCCAGGCTGGAAACCAGTACAACACCACATAAAAACCCGTCAGCACTATTCCGAGAATCCAGCCCAATACACCTCTGTTGGTCAGTGAGTTAAACCACACCCCGGTATTTTTGATGCCCGCCGGTTCATTCTTATACAATTCTATAGCGTACCAGACCGTAGCAACGGCCATGAGAGTTAGGGCAGAATATAAAAAGAACGGATTGTACAACTGGCTGGAAATATTGAACAGCGAAATAATCAGTATAAGAAGCCCGATCCCTCCGATGGCGGTGGCTGTTTTTTGTTGCCATGTGAAGTGTCCCGGGCTGGGGTTGGCCAATGAAAGACTTCGTGGTCTCATCTGGATTGATTTAAGGTTTGGGAAAAATGAGCATTCATCCGGGAATAAAACCGGGAACTGAATTCTGCATCAAAATGGGCGTCCTGTAGACTGGCAACTACCTGTTCGACGGGAACCTGGTTTTGAATCCAGTCCAGGCAGACGTCCATACTCAATCGCAGGCCGAGGGCGTTGATCCCGGTGATCCTCCGGTCATCTTCATGGAATACCAGTCTGAGGGCTACTTCCTTCTGGTCGTGCTGCCAATATATACTATCGTAAGGAGGAAGAATCCTGTTGGGAACTACCCCATAGGTCTGATATTCAAGATTGATAAATTTGGCCGAATTGAACCAGGGCCCAGGTTCGTACCGGACAGGATGGCCCGTCAGGGTGTGAGCTACGGTTTCACCCATGATCCTCCCGGTGTACCAGACAGCCTCAATAGCCTGGTGACCTGATGGGGGATGCCGGAGTTGGGCGCAATCTCCAATGGCGTACACGTCATCCAGGTTTGTTTTTAGAAAAGAATCAACCAGAATGCCGATATCGGTCTCCAAAGGTGAGTTCGGGTCTAGCCATCCGATGTTGGGTTGTACACCTGCGGTCAGACCTACAAACTGACAGGGGATTTCATTTCCGTCTTTTGTCCGCACGCCGGATACCCGTCCGTGGTCATCCCCGATGATTTCTTCGAGGTCTGTGAGGAGGTGCAGGTTGATATGATTCCGGCGAATTTGGTCGTTGATCATTCTGGCTTCGTCCGGAGGAAGCACGTTGTCCCAGTAATTCTCCTCCCGGACCAGGATCGAGACCTTCTTATTCCGGCTATGGAGCATTTCCGCCAGTTCGATCCCAATAAGACCCCCACCCACGATGACTGCGTGATCGATCCTGGAACTCACAGACTCCAGGCTGAGCAGATCCTGGTAAGAATATAAACCCTGTACGTTTTTCAGATCCTGTCCCGGCCATCCAAATTTGCGGGTGCGGGATCCGGTCGCCATGATGAGTTGGTCGTAGGATATTTCCTCCCCGGCGGTAGATCTATCATCATTCTCCTGGTCAATCGTCAGGGTTCGGGAGTCAAAGTCGATCCGCGTGACTTCTCCTCTGCGCAGGTTGATGCGGTTTTTATCCCAAAACCAGTCCTCGTAGGGTTTGGTATCTTCAAAGCGCATATGCCCCATGTAGATATACATCAAGGCTGTACGCGAGAAAAAATGATCGGTTTCTTTTGAAATGACTAAAATTTCGTGGTTCGAACGCTTTCTGATATGTCTTGCTGCCGTAATACCACTGATGCCATTGCCAATGATAACTATTTTCTGCATTTTTTCTGCCTGGAGATTATATTAGTAAAAATTTTAATATATTTGTCGTGGTGATAAAGATACCGTCCGAACTTTATTGTCAAGCAACCGTTAAATTTCTCAAAAGTCACAGAAGTCCGGGCAGAATTTAGTACTTTTAAATCCAATTAAGGCATTTTCATGAGGAAAACTTTACTGATAATATACTTTACTTTTATGATCACGGTGGTTTTTGCACAGACCGGATTTTCGGTATATCCGGCTTCTGCCTCGCTCGTTATCGAAAATCCTGATCAAGGTGAATACGTCTCCCATGGATACGTAGTCAACACCAGTGATGCTACCATCAAATTGCGATGGATCAAGGAAGCTCAATCCAAGCCCATGGAATCAAACGCAGCGATTTGCGACAATGTGTTGTGTTATGATCCTTCTGTCAATCAAAGTGAGTTTGAGATAGAAAAAGGCGATACGAGCAATTTTGATTTTCACTATTATCCCAACGGAAACGGTGGATCGGCGGTATATAAAATACTGGTCCAGGACGTCAGCAATGCTGAAAATGTGGCCGATGTGACGTTTACCATGAATGAACTGATGACCAGTGCCTTCGAGATTCCCCAGTTGGAAGAAGTGAGGGTATTTCCCAATCCTGCCAGTGATTATTTTTCCGTGGACGGAGTTGACCATCTCAAAGAAGTGATCGTATACAACCTGGTAGGTCAGGAAGTAAAGCGATTCAAAGGTTCGGTCAAAGCCAAGTACGACGTGTCTGAACTTATGCGGGGATTGTACCTCGTCAGACTGGTGAATAAACAGGAAAAAGTCGTCAAAACGCTTCGGCTGAGCAAACGGTAACAGGGCCTCAGACCTTCGGTCGCGAAAAGAGATCGGGCCCTTTCGAGGTTCAGACGACACTTACCACCATTTCAGGGCTACCATTCTCTCATAATATATTACAATCCTTCGGGACTTTAGAATACATACATAGCGACAGGTGCACTAATTTATGTCCCGAAGGAGTAGTGTTTGATATCGATGGCCTGCGCCATGGGTGATGAACTACACTTAAGCTAAGCCGTGAAAGGGTGGATTAGACCAGTGATAGATACTGATGGTGGATCCCGACGCTGAATGGGTAGAATGAGCCAGTGATCTTACCTTTTTACCGGGCCCTGCCTGATTTTTCTCAGCTCTGCGATTTGAAGATTGATTGAATTCTGTGTTTTTTCCAATAAAATTAAGGGATCCGGATTCGTGATCGGCTGGCCGATGGACAGGTATATTCTTCGATCCGCCCGATACACAACCTGATAAACAAACTGGTCATACAATGGTCGGTTGATCCAGTAATAGGACGAATCAGGATATTCCATAGCCACGGGAATCACTGCTCTCCCGGCCTTCACAGCTGATTCGAAAGCTCCTTTTCTGAACGTATCCGTCAGTGGTAGGGCGGAGGTAGTTCCTTCGGGATAAATCAGGATGCTGGTGCCATCCCTCAGGTTTTCATATATTCTGTGTTTCATCCGCCGGCGTTCTTCTTTTGCATTGCGATCCAACATCAATACCTCCGTTAACCGCGCTCCCCAACCTATCAATGGATAGCGTGATACTTCTGCTTTTGAGACTGGGTTGGCATTGAGGCAGGAAAGGAAAGCAACGGGATCGTAGAATGACCGGTGATTGCTGACGTATAGATAACACTCGTCTGAAGGAATGTGTCCCACTACGGAAAGATGTAATCCAAAAATAGAATTGGTGCGTCGGCAAAATGTTTTACGCGCTCGAAATTTGACTTCCTGTTTTCGGTTTTTTGGTGTAACCAACAAACGGAGGTACAACGCCAGAATGGAAACCACCAACAATAAAAAAAACAAGAATAATTTGAATCCCGAACTTAACTGATCAGCAATTTTTGCCACTAACTTAGAATCTGATAGATGATAAAGCTGGAAAAGTAAGCTAAAAGAGTCAGATATACAAGCTGGATCATCGGCCATTTCCAACTATTGGTTTCTTTGCGCACCACCGCCAGCGTGCTCATGCATTGCATCGCGAAGGCATAAAAAAGAAGAAGGGACCATATGGTCGCTGGTGTGTAGACTTTTTGACCGGTATCAGCAAAAGTCGCCCGTTCCATTCTCGCCTGCAATCCCTCGACGTTGTCTTCCGACCCGATGCTGTATATCGTGGCCATGGTTCCCACAAAAACTTCGCGCGCAGCGAATGAAGTGATCAGCGCGATTCCGATTTTCCAGTCAAAGCCAATCGGACGGATGATGGGTTCGATGGATTTGCCCATGATTCCGGCATAAGAATTTTCAATCTGGTACGTAGACTTCAGAATTGAAGCGTCCTCCGGGGATAAATTTTGACTGATGGCCTCTTGTTCTGCGCGTTGAGTAGCCTGAGCCATTCTTTCACTGGGTCCGTACGATGCCAGAAACCATATGACTATGCTAATGACAAAGATGATCTTACCGGCTTCTATTACAAACGTTTTGACCTTGTTGTACACGTTCATAAGAATGGTGCTCCAGTCAGGCCAGTGATAATCGGGCAGCTCCATCATCAGAAAACTTTCCGACCGTGTTTTAAGGATCTTTTTTAGCACCCACGCCACTGCCAGGGCCATAAAACCCCCGAGAAAGTACATCAACCCAAACGCGAGACCCTGAAGGTTGAATATTCCTCCGATTTTTTGATACGGTACCACCATAGCGATCAATAGAGCGTATACCGGGATCCTGGCAGAACAACTGATCAACGGAGTGACCATGATGGTGATGATTCGTTCTTTCCATCCTGAAATATTCCGGGTACTCATGATGGCGGGAATAGCACAGGCTCCGCCTGATACCAACGCCACGACGCTCCGACCGTTCATGCCAAATCTCTGCAAACTACTATCCATCATAAAAACCACCCGGGACATATATCCGGTCTGCTCCAAAATTCCGATGAGAAAGAATAAGATAGCTATCTGCGGGATAAATACCAGGACTCCTCCGATACCGGCGAGTATTCCTTCCGTGACAAGGTCCGCGAACCAGCCTCCCGGGAAAGTGGTGTAAATAAATTCGTTGAGCACTCCAAACCCACTTTCGATCCACGCCATGGGATATTGTGCCCAGGCAAAAATGGCCTGAAAAACCAATAACATAAGAAGTACAAATATGACGGGACCCCATATCCGATGCGTCAGAATACGATCCAGAAAATCAGTCCGGGATGGCGCAGGATTGATCAGAGATTGTACCTGATGCAGAAAGGGTTCGATCAACGCATACCGGTTCATGGTATCCTGCACCTGGGCATTGAGGATAATCTTTTTATTGGCGTCGTTAGATTTCTGTGTTGCATCAGAATTTGCCCTATGGATTTCGCTGACGAAAGCACCGTATTCTGTCAGCTCCCCATGCTCCGAGCTCCAAAAGCCGTCGTAATTGGATGCTTTAAAATAATCATCGTTATCCCCAACCGAAGGGTCTGGGGTGTACTCTTCGATCACTTTTTTCAAATGGTCGATTCCCATCCCGGTTTTGGAAGAAACCGCTACAACTGGCACTGAAAATTGCTGGCTGAAAGTTTGCTCCAGGGTTTTGGTATCCGAAGTGAGCAGATCGGTCATGTTGAGGCACAAGATCAATGGTTTGCCCAGACTGAGAAGTTGCGTAAAAAGCAATAGTTGTTTCTCAAGCCTGGTCACATCGGCTACATAAATATATATGGATTCCGAGTCCGAAGAATGGAGTATTTCCCGGGCAGCAATTCTTTCATCTGTGGTGGTAGGAAATATGGAATACGTGCCCGGCAGATCGGTCACTTTGTATTTGCCGTGATCTCC
Source organism: uncultured Bacteroidota bacterium (assembly GCA_937876435.1). Classification (GTDB taxonomy): domain Bacteria; phylum Bacteroidota; class Bacteroidia; order Chitinophagales; family Saprospiraceae; genus Membranihabitans. The sequence goes on along the minus strand of CALEIL010000177.1, from coordinate 2,562 downwards.
AAGATCGAAACTTCCTGTTTTCTTATCCACCGTGACACCCGGATAATTGGCAGTTTTTTGACGCATCCCGGTGAGCCTGTTAAATAACGAACTCTTCCCGCTGTTGGGATTTCCGACCAGTACAATAGATCGGTTCAGGATTTCAATATCTGCACTTGTCAACATGGTTTTGATGTCACTGTTGTTGAGCCGCAGATACAATGATCTGTGCAGCTTCTTTTTTCCTCAATGCTATATGGCTCGTATTTAACTTGATATACAGGGTACTTCCAAAAGGAGACTTTCGGACCACAGCGGTAGTACTGCCGGGAAGGAATCCCATTTCCGCCAATCTGACCGACCAGGGTGATTCCAGTATACGGTCAATAATAACCGTTTTGTTTCTGGATATTTGATTCAAAGTGAGTGGTGCCATCCTTATTGTTATTTAGACAAATACTAAATAAGTACAAATAAAGGTAAAAAACCTGAGATTGAGCGTGAACCCGGGGAGTTTTTTTGCTTTTGGTTGTATTTCGACAAGAAGCATTCGTAGAAGAGATGGTAAAAAAGGTAGTGGAGGATATCGGATTCGAACCGATGACCTCTACGCTGCCAGCGTAGCGCTCTAGCCAACTGAGCTAATCCCCCGTACGGGTGTGGGTTTGGGTTTGGGTGTGGGTTTGGGTTTGGGTTTGGGTGTGGGTTTGGGTGTGGGTTTGGGTTTATTAAAACAGCCTAAACTTTAAAAGGCGGTTGCAAAACTAAGGCTTATTTATCAGATTTTAAACATTCGAAGAGCATAAATTTTTTTTCTTCAAATGCTCTCTTATTTTTAGTATTATTGACCAGATTATAATAGATTTCGTTCATGGAAATAAAATTTTGTGGTGCCGCTCGGGAGGTGACGGGGAGTGCTCATTTGCTAACTCTCGATGATGGTTACAAAATCCTGCTCGATTGTGGGCTTTACCAGGGCAACGACGATGATATGGAGGATTTTAACCGAAACTGGTATTTTAATCCCGCAGAAATAGATTGTGTAGTGCTTTCTCACGCTCATATCGATCACTCCGGCCGTTTACCTTTTCTGGTCAAAAGTGGATTCAAGGGCATTATCTACAGCACCCACGCTACAAGGAGTCTTTGTGCCATCATGCTACTCGACAGCGCCAAGATCCAGGAATACGACGCCAAGTATCAAAATAAAAGAGCGCAGCACCAGGGAAAAAAGCAATCATTCACCCCGCTCTACGAGGTCAGGCACGTGAGTGAAACGATGAAACTTTTCCGGTCTATTGCTTACGAACAGTGGTTTACGATCCATGAGGGCGTCGAGGTGATGTACAAAGATGCGGGCCATATTCTCGGATCTGCTTCTGTGACTCTGAGAATTAATGGTGACAAATATTTTGGATTTACCGGGGACATCGGACGGCCCGATCGCCCTATTCTGAGGGATCCTGTCCCCATGCCACCGCTCGACTATATGATATGTGAATCGACCTATGGTGACCGGGATCACATCAGCAAACCCATCGAAGATGAGTTGTTCCTGAAGATCATCAGGGAGACCTGTATTGATCGGGGAGGAAAGGTGATCATTCCTTCTTTTAGCGTGGGACGTACGCAGGATATCGTATATATTTTAGACCAGATGTTCAACGAAGGTCTTCTACCTAAGAATCTGCCAATTTACGTAGACAGCCCTCTCGCCATCAATGCGACCCAGGTGTATGGAACCCACCCCGAATGCTATGACGACGATCTCAACGAGTATTTACTGGAAGATGAAGATCCCTTTGGATTCAACAGCCTGACTTACGTGCGGGATGTAGAATTTTCCAAATCGCTCAACGGGAGGAAAGAACCATGCGTCATCATCAGTGCTTCGGGCATGGCCAATGCGGGAAGGGTCCGCCATCATATAGCCAACAACATCGAAGATCCCAAAAATACCATTTTACTCGTGGGATATGCAACACCCTCCACGCCGGCCGGTATGCTCAATGCTGGAGTCAAGGAGTTGAAACTATTTGGTGAATGGCTCCAGGTCAGGGCCAGAGTGGAACGGATCGATGCTTTATCAGCCCATGGGGACAGATGGGAAATGCTCTCATTTATCAAAAAACAGCAAAATCTCAAAGGCTTGTTTTTGGTACATGGCGACTATGAAGCCCAGATCGCCTGGCAGGCGTTTCTGGAGCAGCGAGGCTTTGATAATATCCATATTCCGGCACTCCGGGATGAATTTCAATTGTATCAGGACACGGGAGAGGACGATGATATTTAATTTTTTCGCTGTCGTTTTGTATCCAAAATTACGTTGAACATCGTATTTTCACGACTCGTTATCAACCGGAAAAATTACAAACCCAATACCTATGCATCCAATGATCCGATATATCCTTCTTGTCATCACAGGGATCATTTTGGTCCCTTCCCTGTCTTTCTCCCAGGAATACTGCGATGAGAACTTTACCGATAATGAATTTGCCGGCATTCAGAAGATTGAAATGAAATACGACCGTGCCGCTGAACCTACGGGATACGTGGATTCGGTGGATTTGTATCTCGATCTGT